>JAQGIJ010000080.1 GCA_028291285.1 Phenylobacterium sp.
TTGGTCAGGTAGAAGTTCTTGATCGGGCTGGCGAAGGCCGCCTCGGCCAGCTCGCCCGCGGCGCCCAGGGCGGCGAGATCGAGCGAGACGCTCGCGGGATCGGCCACATAGTCGATCCGCCCGAAGCT
This sequence comes from Phenylobacterium sp., assembly GCA_028291285.1. The sequence goes on from JAQGIJ010000080.1 coordinate 129, forward strand.
CGGGTGTTCGGCGAACAGCCTGGCGCGGAGCTGGTCGAGGGTGTCGTAGGGCAGCTTGGCGCCCAGCCGCTCGGACAGCGCGCGCAGGATCGCCCAGTCCTCCTTGGCCTCGCCCTTAGGGAAGACCGCCCGCGCGCCCAGCTGCACCCGGCCCTCGGTGTTGACGTAGAGGCCGTTCTTCTCGGTGTAGGCCGCGCCCGGCAGGATGACGTCGGCGCGGTGCGCGCCCGCGTCGCCGTGGGTCCCCAGATAGACGGTGAAGGCCTTGGTCTGGGACAGGTCGATTTCGTCGGCGCCCAGCAGGAAGAGGACGTCGGCCCCGCCCTTCGCGACCAGCTCGGCGGCGGTCTTGCCGCCCTGGCCCGGGACGAAGCCCAGATCCAGGCCGCCCACCCGGCTCGCGGCCGTGTGCAGCACGTTCCAGCTCAGGCCGAAGCTCTTGGCGACGCCGGCCGCCGCCTTCAGCACCGCTGCGCCGTCCGCCCGGCCGAGCGCGCCCGCGCCGACGATGACGGCGGGCGCCTTGGCCTCCTTCAGCGCCTTGACGAAGTCGTTGCGCTGGCGCGACAGACCGGTGAGCGAGGCCGCGCCGGCGCCGAGATAGTCATAGCTGTAGGTGAGGTCGGCCTGCTCGCCGACCACGCCGACGCGCAGCGCGCCCACCAGCCAGCGCTTGCGCAGGCGCGCATTCAGCACCGGCGCCTCGAGGCGGGGGTTCACCCCCACCAGCAGCACCACGTCCGCCGCCTCGATCCCGGCGATGGTGGAATTGAACAGCCAGCTCTCACGGGGGCCTTGGCCCAGGGCCATGCCATCCTGGCGGCAGTCGGTGGAGGCCACGCCCAGGCCGCGGAACAGGTCGAGCGCGGCCTTCATGGACTCCGCGTCCTGCAGGTCGCCGGCGATCACGCCGATGCGGTCGGGCGCAGCCTTCTTCAGCTTCGCCGCCACGACGTCGAGCGCCTCGTTCCAGCTGGCGGCCCGAAGCTTGCCGCCCTCGCGGATGTAGGGCCGGTCGAGCCGCTGGCGCGCCAGGCCGTCGACGACGTAGCGGGTCTTGTCGCTGATCCACTCCTCGTTGACGTCGTCGTTGACGCGCGGCAGCACGCGCAGCACCGCGGACCCGCGGCTGTCGACGCGGATCGCCGAGCCCAGCGCGTCCATGACGTCCACCGTCTCGGTCTTCTTCAGCTCCCACGGGCGATAGTTGAAGGCCCAGGGCTTGTGCGTCAGCGCGCCGACGGGGCAGAGGTCGATGACGTTGGCCGACAACTCGGAGGTCACCGCCTTGTCGAGGTAGGTGGTGATTTCGACGTCCTCGCCGCGGCTGATCAGGCCGATGTCGGGCACGCCGGCCACCTCGGTGATGAAGCGCACGCAGCGGGTGCACTGGATGCACCGCGTCATCACCGTCTTGATGAGCGGGCCCATGTACTTCTCTTCGACGGCCCGCTTGTTCTCCTGGTAGCGGCTGTCGTCGCGGCCATAGCCCATGGCCTGGTCCTGCAGGTCGCACTCGCCGCCCTGGTCGCAGATCGGGCAGTCCAGCGGGTGGTTGATGAGCAGGAACTCCATCACCCCGTGGCGCGCCTTCTTGACCATCGGCGTGTCGGTGAAGATCTCCATGTTTTCCGCCGCCGGCAGCGCGCAGGAGGCCTGCGGCTTCGGCGGGCCGGGCTTCACCTCGACCAGGCACATCCGGCAGTTGCCGGCGATGGACAGCCGCTCGTGGTAGCAGAAGCGCGGGATCTCCTTGCCGGCGAGCTCGGCCACCTGCAGCACGTTCATGCCGGGCTCGAACTCGACCTCGATCCCGTCGACCTTGGCGATAGGCATGCCGTTACTCCGCCGCGACCTTCGCGCCGGCGTAGCTGCCCGGACGCGCGCGGTACTGGGTGATGCGCTCCTCCACCTCGTGGCGGAAGTGGCGGAACAGGCCCTGGATCGGCCAGGCGGCGGCGTCGCCCAGGCCGCAGATGGTGTGGCCTTCGACCTGGGAGGCGACGTCGAGCAGCAGGTCGATCTCGCTCATCTCGGCCTCGCCCGAAGCCATCCGCTCCATCACCCGCCACATCCAGCCGGTGCCTTCGCGGCAGGGCGTGCACTGGCCGCAGCTCTCGTGCTTGTAGAAATAGGCCGCCCGGGCGATCGCCTTCACCAGGTCGGCGTCCTTGTCCATGACGATCAGGGTGCCGGTGCCCAGGCCCGAGCCGCGGGCCTGCAGGTCCTCGTAGGTCATGACCGCTTCCTCGCACTCGGAAGCCGGGATCATGCGCACCGAGATGCCGCCGGGGATGACGGCCTTCAGGTTGCCCCAGCCGCCGCGCACGCCGCCAAAGTGGTCCTCGATCAGCTGCTTCACGGAGATGCCGACCGCCTCCTCCACCACGCACGGCTTGTTCACATGGCCTGAGGCGGCGAACAGCTTCGTGCCGGTGGATTTTTCGGTGCCGAAGCCGGCGAACCAGGCCGCGCCGCGGCGCAGGATCGAGCCCACGACGGAGATGGTCTCGACGTTGTTGACGGTGGTGGGGCAGCCCCAGACGCCCGCGCCCGCCGGGAACGGCGGCTTCAGGCGCGGCTGGCCCTTCTTGCCCTCCAGGCTCTCCATCAGGGCGGTCTCGTCGCCGCAGATGTAGGCGCCGCCGCCGTGGTGGAGGCGGATGTCGCAGTCCCAGCCGTGGATGTTGCCCGGCCCGATCAGCTTGGCGTCATAGGCCTGCTTGAGGGCCGCCGTCATCCGCTCGCGCTCGAAGACGTACTCGCCGCGGATGTAGATGTAGGCCGTCCGCGAGCGCATCGCGCGGCAGGCGATCAGGCAACCCTCGATCAGCAGGTGCGGGTCGTTGCGCAGGATCTCGCGGTCCTTGCAGGCGCCGGGCTCGGATTCATCGGCGTTGACCACCAGGTAGTGCGGCCGCTCGCTCTCCTGCTTGGGCATGAAGGTCCACTTCAGCCCGGTGGCGAAGCCCGCCCCGCCCCGGCCGCGCAGGCCGGAGGCCTTGATCTGGTCGCAGATCCATTCCGGCGTCTGGGCGATGATCTCGGCCACGCCGTTCCACGCGCCGCGCGTCTTCGCGCCCTCCAGGCCCCAGTCGTGCAGGCCGTAGATGTTGGTGAAGATGCGGTCGCTGTCCTGCAGGATCCCGCCCATCAGGCCTTCTCCTTCGTCGGCAGGTTGGGGATC
>JAQGIJ010000185.1 GCA_028291285.1 Phenylobacterium sp.
GTGTCCTGCGTGCCCCCGCCCTCCAGCTCGCGGCGGACGACGATGACGCAGCCGACTTCCGCCTGGGCCGTGTCGCCGAAGAGCGCGATCCGCTCGCCGGAGAACATATGCAGCCGTCGGCGGGCGCCGGCCTCCAGCGACGCGGCGAACGCGCCAAAGGCGACGCCATCGCCCTTGAAGGGGCCGATCGAGATGTCGGCGTCCGGCCAGAACAGCGAGTTGAATAGCGCCGTGTTCTGCCAGTCGGCGGCGTAGGCGTAGTTGGTGATCACCTGCCGGACGGCGGATTCATCGAGGAGGCGGTTCAGCGCCGCCCGCTCGTCGGTGGAAAGCTCGCTCATGACGCCCTCGCGAATGCGATGAGCAGGCTGGCAGCGCATCTGCCCGGGAGCAAGGCTGCGTACGGGAAAGCTCATAGGATCAGCGCCTGGGGTGGCGGCCGGAGCGGGGTTTCTCTAAATCCCTCGGATGCGCACCGAAACGCCCCAGCCGATCCGGCTCGCCGACTACCGCCCGCCCGCCTTTCTGGTCGACGAGGCCCGCCTCACCTTCGACCTGAGGCCCAACGCCACCCGCGTGAAAGCCGAGCTTTCCGTGCGGCGCAGCGGCAGCCACGCAGCGCCGCTGCGCTTCAACGGCGAGCGGCTGAAGCTGATCTCCGTGGCCATCGACGGCCGCGGCCTGGGCGAGGCGGCCTTCACCGTCGACGACGAGTTCCTGACCATCCCGGATGTCCCGGACGCCTTCACGTTGTCGACCGAGGTCGAGATCGATCCGGAGGGCAACACGGCGCTGGAAGGCCTCTACATGTCGGGCGGCCGCTTCTGCACCCAGTGCGAGGCTGAGGGCTTCCGCAAGATCACCTACTGGCCCGACCGCCCCGACGTGCTCTCCCGCTTCACGGTGCGGATCGAGGCGGACAAGGCCTACCGGCATCTGCTCTCGAACGGCAATCTGCTGGAGGCGGGCGAGCTGGCGGACGGGCGCCATTTCGCCGTCTGGAACGACCCCTTCCCCAAGCCCTGCTACCTGTTCGCCCTGGTGGCCGGCGAGCTCGACGTGCTGGAGGACCAGCTCGTCACCATGAGCGGGCGGACGGTCGAGCTGCGGATCTACGTCGATCCGGGGATGGCCGCCCGCGCGGTCTACGCCATGGACGCGCTGAAGCGCTCGATGACATGGGACGAGCAGGCCTTCGGGCGCGAGTACGACCTCGACCTCTTCATGATCGTGGCGGTGCGCGACTTCAACTTCGGGGCGATGGAGAACAAGGGCCTCAACATCTTCAACTCCTCGCTGCTGCTGGCCGACGCCGCCACCGCGACCGACGCCGATTACGAGCGCATCGAGAGCGTCGTGGCGCACGAGTACTTCCACAACTGGACCGGCGACCGGATCACCTGCCGCGACTGGTTCCAGCTGTGCCTGAAGGAGGGGCTGACGGTGTTCCGCGACCAGAGCTTCTCGGCCGACATGCGCGGCCATGCGGTGCAGCGGATCAAGGACGTCAAGGCGCTGCGCGCGCGACAGTTCGCCGAGGACCAGGGCCCGATGGCCCACCCGGTCCGGCCGTCGAGTTACCTGAAGATCGACAACTTCTACACCGCGACCATCTACGAGAAGGGCGCGGAGGTGATCCGCATGCTGAAGACGCTGATCGGCCCCGAGGCCTTCCGCGCCGGCATGGACCTCTACTTCGAGCGCTGGGACGGCCAGGCCACCACGGTCGAGGCCTTCATCGCCTGCTTCGCCGAGGCCTCGGGCCAGGACCTCGCACACTTCTTCGCCTGGTATGAGCAGGCCGGCACCCCGCGGCTGACGCTGAAGGAGACCTATGACGCGGACGCGCAGACGCTGGAGCTGGAGCTCAGCCAAGCGACACCGCCCACGCCCGGCCAGCCGCACAAGCGGCCGCTGCCGATCCCGGTGGTCGTGGGTCTGATCGACCACGACGGGCGCGCCCTCACCTTCGAGCGCGACGGTCAGACACTGGAAGAGACGCTGATCGTCCTCCACCAGCCGCAGGCGAAGGTGACGCTGCGCAAGGTCGCCCGCGAACCGGCTGTCTCAGCGCTCCGCGGCTTCTCCGCCCCGGTGCAGCTGCGCAGCGACGCGGAGCCCAAGGACCGCTATGCGCTGCTGGCTTTCGACCCCGACCTCTTCAACCGCTGGGAGGCGGGCCAGGAGCTGGCGCGTGAGCTGATCCTGCGGCGCGCGGCCGGCCAGGCCGACGAGGTCAACGAGGAGCGCTACGCCGAGGCCCTGGGCCGGGCGCTTTCCGACCAGGCGTCGGATAACGCTTTCAAGGCCCTGCTGCTCACCCTGCCGTCCGAGCCGGACCTGTCGCTCGCCATGCAGCCGGCCGACCCGGCGGCGATCCACGCCGCGCGCGAGGCGCTGCGGGAGCGGCTGGCGGCGCACCTGGAGGCCGAGCTTCGCCGGCTGCACACCGGCCTGCAGGACCTGGGCGAGTTCTCGCCGGACGCGGCAGGCGCCGGGCGGCGGGCTCTGCGCAGCGCGGCCCTGGAGCTGCTCGCGGCCAATCCGCGCTCCGACCTCGTCGGCCTGGCGCAGGGCCACTACGAGGCGGCGCTGAACATGACCGACGCCATGGGCGGGCTGACCGCGCTGATGCTGATGGGCGGCGAAGCCTACGAGACGGCGCTGGCGGACTTCTTCGAGCGCTGGAAGTCGGAGCCGCTGGTGATCGACAAATGGTTCAACGTGCAGGCGCGCGACCCCAGCGAAATGGCGCTGGGACGGGTGATGGGCCTGACCGTCCACCCGGCCTTCGAGCCGAAGAACCCGAACCGCCTGCGGGCGCTGGTCTCCACCTTCGCCAACTTCAATCCGGCGCGTTTCCACGATCCCAGCGGGGCCGGCTACCGGTTCCTGGCCGACCAGATCCTGGCGGTGGATCGCTACAATCCGATGACCGCGGCCCGGCTGATCGATCCGCTCGGTGGCTGGCGGCGCTACAAGCCCGAGCTCGGGGCGCTGATGAAGGCCGAGCTGGAACGGATCGCCAGCGCCGAGGGCCTGTCGAAGAACGTGCTGGAGATGGCCACGCGCGCGCTCGCCGGCGAGGGCTGATACGCTGGACCGCATGGCGCCTCTCGCCAGCACCAGCCTGGGCGCGCGGATGCGCCCCTGCGGACCGGTCGTCGACCTCAAGGCCGCGGCGCGAACGCACGATCTCCTCGGCGCGGCGGCGCCGATCGAAGAGGCCTGGGCCTCGCTGGCGCCGGTGTTCGGCGCCTCGCCCTATCTGGCCGGCCTGGCCCGGCGCGATCCGCAGCGGCTGGCCAGGCTGCTGGAGGCCGATCCCGACGCCCTGCTGGCGAACCTGCTTACCCGCACCGCGGCGGTGGCGCAGGGCGAGCTGGACGCCGCCTCGGCCGCGCTGCGGCGGCTGAAGGCGGAGCTGCATCTGCTGACCGCGCTCGCCGACCTGGGCGGGGTCTGGGACCTGGACCAGGTGACCGGCGCGCTGACGCGCTTCGCCGACGCCTCGGTGGCGGCGGCGCTGGCGGTGGCCGCCCGCGGCGAAGTGGCGGCCGGCCGGCTGACCCGCCTGGGCCAGGGACGCGAGGGGCCGGTCCCCGGCTGGTTCTGCATCGCCATGGGCAAGCAGGGCGGCTTCGAGCTCAACTACTCCAGCGACATCGACGTCTCGGTCTTCTTCGATCCCGAGCGGCTGCCGCTGGCCGAGGGCGTGGAAGCGCAGCCGTTTGCGGTGCGGCTGACCCAGAGACTTGCCGAGCTGATGCAGGCCCGGACCGATGAGGGCTATGTCTTCCGCATCGATCTGCGGCTGCGCCCCGACCCGTCCTCCACGCCGCCGGCGATCCCCGTGCCGGCGGCCCTCGACTACTATGAGAGCGTCGGCCAGAACTGGGAACGCGCGGCCTTCATCAAGGCCAGGCCCTGCGCCGGCGACCTCGACGCGGCGGAGGCCTTCCTGGAGGCGCTCTCGCCGTTCATCTGGCGCAAGAACCTCGACTTCGCGGCCATCGCCGACATCCATTCCATCAAGCGCCAGATCCATGCGCACAAGGTGGACGAGCGGGTCTCCGCCAAGGGGGTGGACCTGAAGCTTGGCCGCGGCGGCATCCGCGAGATCGAGTTCTACGTGCAGACCCAGCAGCTGATCCTGGGCGGACGCCACCCGCAGCTGCGCAGCCGCCGGACGCTGGACACCCTCCAGGCGCTGGTGGACGAGGGCCACGTGGAGCCGCGGGCGGCCGAGGAGCTCGCCGAAGCCTACCGGCTGCTGCGCGACGTCGAGCACCGGGCGCAGATGGTGGCCGACGAACAGACCCACAGACTGCCCGAAGCGGACGCCGACCGCCGGCGGATCGCGGCGCTGGCAGGCTTCGACCGGCTCCGCACCTTCGATGCGGCGATCACCCGGACGCTGAAGACCGTGAACGCCCGCTACGGCGAGCTCTTCAAGTCCGAGGAACCGCTCTCCTCGCGCTTCGGCAGCCTGGTCTTCACCGGCGTCGAGGACGACCGCGAGACGCTGGCGACGCTGGCGCGGATGGGCTTCTCAAATCCGCCGCGGGTGTCGCAGACGATCCGCGGCTGGCACCATGGCCATATCCCCGCCACGCGGACCGAGCGCGGACGTGAGCTCTTCACGCGGCTCGCGCCGCGGCTGCTGGAGGCCGCCCAGGCCACGGGGGCGCCGGACGTGGCCTTCAACCGCTTCGGCGACTTCTTCTCCCGGCTGTCGTCGGGCGTGCAGCTGCAGTCGCTGTTCCTCGCCCAGCCGAGGCTGTTCGAACTGGTGGTGCAGGTGATGGCGTTCGCGCCCAGGCTCGCCAGCACGCTGGCGCAGCGCCCCGCAGCCATCGACGCCATGCTCGACCCGGAGTTTTTCCAGCCGATCGACCTCGACGACGATGAGCCGCTGTTCCACGCCGCGGTCAGGGAGGCGGCCGGCTTCGAGGCGGCGATGGACGCCGTGCGCCGGCTGCAGCGGGAGCAGGCCTTCCGGGTCGGCGTGCAGGTGATGAGCGGAACGGCCAGCGCGGCGACCGCGGGCAAGGCGTTCGCCGATCTGGCGGATCTGTGCATCCAGGCGCTGGCGCCGGCTGCGCTCGGCGAGGCGGCGCGGATCGGCGGCGACTTCCCTGGCGACGTGGCCGTGGTGGCGCTGGGCAAGTGCGGCTCACGCGAGATGAGCGCCGGCTCCGACCTCGACCTGATGACCCTCTACCGCGCGGCCGCGCCGGCGGCGGCCTCCAGCTTCAAGGGCTGGGACGCGGGAACCTTCTACGGCCGCTTCACCCAGCGACTGATCGCGGCGCTGGCCAGCCAAACGGCGGAGGGCTGCCTTTACGACGTGGACATGCAGCTGCGCCCCTCAGGCACCAAGGGGCCGGTGGCGGTGAGTTTCGCGGCCTTCGAGAATTATTACACGGGCGAGGCGGAGACCTGGGAGCATCTGGCGCTCACCCGCGCCCGCATCGTCTGGGCCACGAGCGACGGCTTCGCGCGCGATGCGGGGGCCGCACTCGAGCAGGCGCTGCGACGTCCGCGCGACCGCGCCGAGACCGCCCGCGACGTGCGCGAAATGCGCGCTCTGCTGGAGCGCGAGCGGCCGCCGAAGGGCGACTGGGACCTGAAGCTCTCGCCCGGCGGGCTGGTGGACATCGAATTCGCCGCCCAGTTCCTGCAGCTGGCGCACGCCGCGGGGGGTGGGCCGCTGGCGCCCAACACCGCCGAGGCGCTGGCGGCCTTCCGCCGGACGGGACTGGCGCCCGCCGAGCCGCTGGCGGCGCTGGAGCACGCTTGGCGGCTGCAGCAGGACCTCGTCCAGCTGCTGAAGGTCGCGCTGGAGGACGGCCACGACCCGGACAGCGAGCCCAAAGCCTTCCGCGCGCTGCTCGCCCGCGCCGGCCATGCGCGCAGCTTCGCCAACCTGCGCACGCGCCTGGATACCGCGCAGTCCGCCGCGAGGGCGGCCTATGAGGCGATCGTCGGCGGTTAGGCCTCGCCCCCGCGGAGCGAGAGGGGAGAGGGTTGCGTGATGGGCCGACTCGCAGCTTCCACGGCAAAAATCGGGCGGCCGAGCATCCTGGCTGGGCCTCGTTAGACGCGGCCTGCCTGCGCCACCCCCCACCCTACCCTCTCCCCGCGGGCGGGGAGAGGCCCAAAAGATATATCGAAATGACTCTTGAACGCGTGGAGTTTAGATATATCTTGGAGCATCTAAACGCTTTTGAAGGATGCGAAGATGCATGGACGATTTTGTGAGGACCGGGAGCGGCGCAGCCGCCACGGTTGGGGCGGCTATGGGATGCGGGGTGGCTGGGGCGGCGCGCGCGGCGGCCGCATCGGCCGCTTCCTCGATCATGGCGACCTGCGGTTTGTGCTGCTGGCGCTGATCCAGGAGCAGCCGCGGCACGGCTACGAACTGATCAAGGAGCTCGAGGCGCGCACCGGCGGGGCCTACCGGCCGAGTCCGGGCGTGGTCTATCCGACCCTGAACCTGTTGGAGGACGAAGGCTTTGTCCGCCCGTCGGCGGGCGAGACGGCGCGCAAGCTCTACGAGATCACCGACGACGGGCGCAAAGCCCTGGAGGAGAACCGCGCCGGCGTGGACGCAGTCCTCTCGCGGATGGCCGAGGCGGCGGAGCGTTCCGGCGCGGCGGGGCCGCGGGTCGGCCGCGCCATGGCCAATCTGGGCATGGCCCTGCAGCAGCGGCTCTCGGGTCCGGCGCTGACGCCGGAGGCGCTCGACCGGATCGTGGCGCTGCTCGACGAGGCGGCCGCCAAGATCGAAAAGGCCTGAGCCGAGGAGGCCGCGACGGAAACGGCCTCGGGCGCCGTATAATCGCTCGAGGACGATCGGATGATCATGCGGCGGAGCCGGGGCCATGACGGGCCCTGACAGTCATAAGCCCAAGGGCGAGGTCAGGCTTGGGGGCGAGGGATCCCGACGAGGCGTTGCTGGTGCGGATCGCCGATGGCGATCCTGCAGCCGTGCGGGCGCTGGTCGGACGCAAGCTGCCGCGGATCCTGGGACTTGCCCAGCGGATGCTGGGCGACGCGACGGAGGCGGAGGACGTGGCGCAGGAAGCCTTCCTGCGGGTCTGGCGCCAGGCGCCCAAGTGGCGCCCGGGGCAGGCTCGCTTCGACACCTGGCTGCACCGGGTGGCGCTGAACCTCTGTTACGACCGCCTCAGGCGCCGGCGCGAGATCGCCACCGAGGCGCCGCCGGAGCAGGCCGACGAGGGGCCCGCGCCGGATCGCGGCCTGGTGGCGCAGGACACCGGCCGCCGCGTCGGCGAGGCGCTCGGCACGCTGCCGGACCGGCAACGGGAGGCAATCGTGCTGTGTCATTATCAGGAGCTCGGCAATATCGAGGCGGCGGCAGCCATGGGCGTGACGGTGGAAGCGCTGGAAAGCCTTCTCTCGCGCGGCCGCCGCAGCCTGCGCGCCGCGCTGGCCGATCTGGTGGAGCGGTAAGGTGAAGAAGGAAAGATTCGAGGAGCTGGCCGAGGCCTATGGCGGCGAGATCGCCCGCTGGCCGGCCGAGGTGCGCGAGGACGCGGCGCTGCTGGCCGCGGCGGAGCTGGGCTTCGCCCAGGCGGTGCTGGCGCGCGAGGCCCGGCTCGACGCCACGCTGGATGTCCTGCCGCGGGTGAGCGCGCCGGCGGCCCTGTTCGAGCGGATCGTCGCGGCCGCGCCGGCGGTGCGGCGGCGCAGGAGCTGGAGCCTGTGGATCGCGCCGGCGGGCCTGGGCGCTGCGCTGGCGGCCGTGGCGGCCGCCGGCGTGATGCTGGGCGCCCAGGTGGGCGAGCACACCGCGCTCAGCACGGACACCTCGGCCCAGGCGGTCGCGGACCTCGACGTCTCGGCCGTCCCGGCCGTCTCGGAGGAGGGATGATGAGCCGCAGAGGCCTGCTGATCGGGCTCATCGTCTCGCTCGCGGTGAACCTCTTCGTCCTCGGCGGCCTGGCAGGTGCGGCGCTGATGGGCTTCGGACGCCACGGGCCGCCCGATCAGCCGGGCCCACCGCGGCTGACCGGCATGGGCGCGGAGCTGTCACCCGAGCACCGCGAGGCCTGGCAGGCGGCGGTGCACGCGGCGGTGCAGGCGGCGGGTCCGCAGATTCACCAGGCGCGGACGCTTCGCCGGCAGGCCTGGCAAACGCTCGCCACAGAGCCGGCCAACCCGCAGACCGCGCTGGCGGCGCTCGACCAGGCCCGCGCGCTCGAGATGCAAGGGCGCGCGGAGATGGATCGCGCCGTGGTCGCCTTCGCCGCCACCCTTCCCGCGCCCGAGCGGAGCAAGCTCCTCGATGCGCTCAGCCGCGCCGGGCCACCGCGGCACGGCGGCGCCTGGTCAGGCGGCGGCCCCGGTCCGGACCATCCGCCCCCGCCGAACGGGTAGCGAGAAGCTGGCCGTCGTGCCGTGGCCCGGCGCGCTCTCGAGCTCCAGCGCCCCGCCGTGCATTTCCAGCAGCGCCTTGCTGAGCGCCAGCCCGAGGCCGGTGCCCTGCTGGGTCTTGGCGTGCTGGCTCTCGATCTGCTCGAACGGCCGGGCGAGGCGCTCGAGGTCTTCGGCGGCGATGCCGATGCCGGTGTCCTGCACGCTGATGCGCACGGCCGCCTCGGCGGTGTGCGCCGCCCGCACGGCGATCCTGCCGCCGCGCGGCGTGAACTTCACGGCGTTGGAGAGCAGGTTGAGCAGCACCTGCTTGAGCGCCCGGTAGTCGGCCTCGATCTCCGGCAGCTCCGGCACGTCGAGAGTGAGGATCAGGCCCGCGGCCTCGGCGCGGGTTTGGACCAGGCGGACCGCCTCCTCCGCCACCTCCTCCACCGACACCGCCTCGAAGCGCAGCGTCATCTTGCCCGCCTCGATCTTTGACATGTCGAGGATGTCGTTGATCAGGGCCAGCAGATGCTGGCCGGAATTCAGGATGTCCTGGGCGTAGTCGCGGTAACGGCCGTCGCCGAGCGGGCCGAACATCTCGGCGAGCATGATCTCCGAGAAGCCGTTGATGGCGTTCAGCGGGGTGCGCAGCTCGTGGCTCATATTGGCCAGGAATTCGCTCTTCGCCTGGTTCGCGGCCTCGGCGCGAACCTTCTCCATCTCGTACTTGCGCGCGAGCTCCGAGAGCTCGGCCTGGCTCCGCTCGAGGTTGGCGACCGCCTTGCGCAGCTCCTGCTCGTTGAGCCGGCGGGCCTCTTCCTGAGCCTTCACCGCGGTGATGTCGGTGGCGGTGACCACGACCCCGCCCTCCGCGGTGCGCCGCTCGGAGATCTGCACCCAGCGTCCGTCGGCGAGCTCGGCCTCGCGCACGCCCTTCAGATCGCCCGGCGCGCGCAGGTCCTGGCGGATGGCGCGGCGGGCGGACCGCTCGACGTGCGCACGCTCGGCGCCAGGCGTGAGGAATTGCGGGTCGAGGCGGAAGAAGCTGGCGTAGTTGCGGTTGTACATGACCAGCCGGGCGTGCCGGTCCCAGAGCACGAAGGCCTCCGAGACGCTCTCGATGGCGTCGCGCAGGCGGCCTTCGGCGGACTGCGCCCGGGCCTGGGCGAGCCGCTCTTCGGTGACGTCCAGCGCCACGCCGATGATTCGGGCATAGCCGCCGTCGGGGCTTTCGCCGAAGGCCTCGCCGCGGGCGTCGATCCACACCGGACGGCCGCCGGTGAGGCTGGGCACCCGGAAGGAGACGTCGAAGCCGCCGTAGAGCGCCGCCGAGCGCAGAGCGTCGCGCAGGCCGTCGCGATGGCCAGGCCAGACGCGGTCGAGCACCTGCTGGCCGTCCACTACCCCGCCGCGCCAGCTGAACAGGGAGGCGGTCACGTCCGACATGAAGATCGTGTCCGCGCCGAGGTCCCACTCCCAAATGCCGCAGCGGGCGGCCTCCACGGCCATGCGGAAGCGGCGCTCGGAATCGTTGAAGGCCGCGTGCGCGCGCTCGACCCGCCGGGTCTCGCCGAACAGCAGCAGGCCCAGGGCGAAGGCGACCGTCAGGGGCGCCATCAGCCAGAGCAGCTGCTCGCTGGGCGTTTGCGCCGTGCCCCTGAGGCGGAAGAGCGCGGCCACGGTGTAGACCGCCATCAGCAGCAGGGCGGCGAGGATGGCGATGCGGGCGAACCGCTGGGTCGGGGGCTGCTGGCCAGGGTTTCGCCGGGCGCGCGCGCCTTTACGCTTCGACGGCGGGCGTCCGCCGTCAGCCGCGCTGTCGCTTCCGCCCCTGGCCAACGGCCGCCGCCCCCCGTGCCGCCCCGCCGAGTCACATCTTCGGCAAATCAGAGTCTAGCGAGGGTCGCCTTGTCCGTCATCACGCCAAGCGCGCACACTCGTCCGGGTCAGGCGGCGCGCGGAAGGATCAGGGCGACCCGCAGGCCCGGGCCCATATCGTCGACCTTGCCGGGGCCTTCGTCGATCTCGAGCCGGCCGGCGTGCGCCTCCGCCACGGCGGCCACCAGCGAGAGGCCGAGTCCCGCGCCCGGCTCGTTGCGGCTGTTCTCCAGGCGCACGAAGCGCTGGACGACGCGCTCGCGATCGGCTTCCGGCACGCCGGGGCCGGTGTCGGTCACCGACATCTCCACCTCGCCGGAGGAGCGGCGGCGCAGGCGCAGCATGATCGCCCCGCCGGCTGGCGTGTACTTGACGGCGT
>JAQGIJ010000208.1 GCA_028291285.1 Phenylobacterium sp.
TGATAGACGCTGGCCAGCAGCGCGACGTCCCCGCGGTCGACGCCCCGGCAGTAGCGATAGAGCACCTGCTGGATTTCGATGTGCGCGGCGAGTTCCTCCAGGCCCATGGCGGCCTCCTCAGCTGATCGCGGCGGCGGTGAGGTGCGCGTCGCGCACAGCGGCCTCCAGGAAGCGGGGCGAGTTGGCGTCGCCCACCAGGCTGATCGACGGCACGCGCCCCTGCAGCGCCTCGTGCAGTTCCCGGTTCGGCCGGTTGGCCGAGATGAAGACCACGACATCGGCCGCGACGGTCTCGATCTGGTTGGTCGTGACGGGCAGATAGGTCGGCCCGATCACCACCGAGGTCGCCTCGACGGAGATCGCGCGCGTGCGCAGGCGCAGGCTGAACTTTCCGCGGCTCAGCCGCTGCAGGGCGGGTTCGGTCATCAGCGAGGTCTCCACGCCGGGCGCGAAGGCGATGTGCCGGGAGACATAGGTGACGCCCAGGCCCTGGTTCAGCAGGTGCTCCGAGGCCGCGACGCCTTCGTAATGCCCCACGTCGTCGACCACCACGGCGTTGGCGCCCCAGTCGCGCGAACCGCCGCTGGCGAAGAGGTCGTGGCTGGAGATGACGTGGCCGCGCCCGACGCCCGCCATCGGCTCGCCGGGGTTGGAGGCCTGGATCCCGTCCAGCCGCGGCAGGGCTCCGGTGGCGACGATCACCGCGTCAGGGGCCATCTGCAGGATGTCGTCGGCGTCGAGGTAGGTGCTGAGCCGGACATCGACGCCGAGGCGAAACACCTCCGACTCCAGCCAGGAGAGGAAATCGCCCATGCCGTGACGCGTCGGGCCGCGGGCGGCGAGCTTCAGCGCCCCGCCAAGCGCCGGCTCCGCCTCGGCCAGGATGACCTTGTGGCCGCGCAGCGCCGCGACCCGGGCCGCCTCCAGGCCGGCGGGGCCGCCCCCCACCACCAGCACCTGCCTGGGGACGGCCGACATCTGCAGCCGGTCGTCGCCGGCGTGGAGCTCGAATCCCGCGCCGGGATTGATGGCGCAGGCCACGCGCCGCTTCGGGCCGAGCAGATTGCCGACGCAACCCTGGTTGCAGGCGATGCACGGCCGCACCTGTTCGGGATGGCCCTCCAGGGTCTTCCGCACCAGGTCCGGATCGGCGATGTGGGCGCGCGTCATGCCGACCATGTCCGCCTCGCCGCTGCGGATCACCTGGTCGGCTTCCTCCAGGGTGCGGAAGCGCCCGGTCACCAGGGTGGGGACCTTCACCTGGGTGGTGATCGGCGCGCTGGTCGCCATCTCGTAGCCGGTCGGCTCGTGCATACCGCCGATCATCTTCGGGAAGCTCTGGTAGTTGCCGGCGGAGACGTCGACGAAATCGATCAGCGCCTCGGCCTCCAGCATCCGCACCAGCCGCAGCGAGGTCTCGGAGTCGATGCCGCCGACATTGAAGTCGGGCGCCACGCGAACGCCGACCGGATAGCCCTTTGGCACGCCGCCCCGGACCGCCCGCAGGATCTCCAGGATGAACCGCGCCCGGTTCTCGAAGGAGCCGCCGTAGTCGTCCTCGCGATCGTTAACGTTGGCCGAGAGGAACTGAGCGGGCAGGTAGCCGTGGGCGCAGTGGATCTCGACCCCGTCGATCCCCCATTGCACGCACTTGGCCGCGGCGCCGGCATAGGCGCCGACGATCTCGTCGATCATGGCCTTGGTCATCCGCAGCGGCGGAATGCCGTTCGCGCCGGCCCTGTCGGAAGCTCCCCAGGGCGGCTGCCCGGTCAGCGGCAGCGCGTTCTGGCCGCCGTGCCAGATCTGCTGGAACAGCCGCATTCCGGTGGGACGCACGCCCTCGACGAGCCGGCCATAGCGGGCGGGAAGCTCCGGGTCCCCCGCGTTCAGGCCCGTCGGACTGCTGGGGTGGACGGACAGGATCTCGACGATCGACAGCCCGGCGCCGCCACGGGCGCGGGCCGTGTGGTAGGCGATGAGGTCATCGGTCATCGCACCCATGCCGGTGGCGTGAGCGGTGCGAACGACGCGGTTCTTGATCTCCACGTCGGCGATGCGGATCGGCTGTGTGACGTATTTCAGCACGGGACTTGGGCTCCCTGGGCGTGTGTGAGGCGTCTGCCCTCCACCCTAGCCCGCCGCCGTCCGGCGGCAAGCATTATTGCCACACGTGCTACTTCTGGCCCGATCACGGCTGCGGCGTGCGCGCGAGCTGGGCGGCCACGTCGTCCGCGAAGGTCTTCAGCAGCACCCTCCCCGCATAGGCGAGCCGCAAGTCCGTGTTCAGGCCGCTCTCGAACGCCCGACGGCCCAGGGCGCAGCAGGTGGCGTTGCGCACGCCGCGCCAGATCTCATAGGCCCTGACCCGCGCCGGGGAGACCGCGCGCCCGCCCGCCGCGTAGTAGGTCTCGAGGAACTGATCCCAGCCGGTGAGCGCCTCGATGTTGCGGCGGGCATAGGCGAGGTCCTCCTCGGGCTCGCCGAGGTGGCTGAATTCCCAGTCCAGCACCGCCGCGATGCGGCCGTCCTCCACCAGGATGTTGTGGAAGCCGACGTCGGAGTGGACGATCGCCAGGGTCTCGATGTCCGGAAGCTCGCGCTCGATCAGCGCATAGGCCTCACGGATCTGCGGGAACCCCGGCGGCTCCGCCTCCTCCCAGAAGCCGCGCCATTCCCGGAAGTAGGCGGCCAGTTCGCCGCGCGGCGAAGCGCCCGGCGCGAGCCTGCGAAGCGGCGCCTTGTCGGCCGAAAGGGTGTGCAGGCGCGCGAGGAAGCGGGCGAGCTGGTCGGCCACCGCCTGGCGCTCGCCGGGATCCTCGGACCAGCTCAGATAGTCCGGCCGCCCCGGCGCGCCGCGGGTCAGCAGGAAGGGCCGGCCGAGCACGTCGGGGCTCGCCTCGACCAGCAGCGGTTCGGCGACCGCAAGGCCTTCCGCGAAAGCCAGCTGCAGCAGCGGAAACTCGTCGACGACGCGGCTGCGCGAGGGCCCCGCCGGAAGGTCGCGGCGGATCGCCAGGATCTGCGGCGCGCGGTCGGGCTGCTGGACCTCCACCAGATAGGTGTCCTTGGAGAACCCCAGCGCCGACCGCTGCGGCGTGAGACGCGCCTTCGCGCTGACCAGCCCGGCGCGGGCGAGATAGGCTTTGAGCCGCTCGGCGTCGATGCTGCGGTCGGGCGCGGGCGGCGCGGCCGAAGCTGCGCCCTCGATGGTGCGAAGCAGCCGCGCGGCCATCCCCACCGGCCCGCCGTGATATTCGCTGCTGGAGCCGGCCAACTGCTCCAGCTCACGCGCGACGACCTCGAGCAGCGTCCCGTCCGCCGAACTGAGCAAGGAGGCCATTTCTATCCCTCG
>JAQGIJ010000579.1 GCA_028291285.1 Phenylobacterium sp.
CATCACCACCGAGACGGTGACCAACGGCCCCGTGCCCGACACGCCGGCGAACCGCAGCGCCTATGGCGGGCCGACGTCGAATGGCGGGCGCCGGACCGCGCCCTCCGGGGACTAAGTCCCGCGAAGCGCGGACCCGGCGGTCCTCGCCGGAACTAGGCCGCCTCGTCGCGCGCCAGCTCGACGACGCGGGCGGCCTTCAGCGCGCCGCCCCACCAGGCCAGGTCGTCGAAGAGGGCGCCGCGCGCCTCCACGAGGTAGGGATAGTCGTCGAGGGTGCGGCCCTGTTGCAGCACGCCCAGGAACGGTTCCATGGCGATGTTCACCTCCTTGAGCGCCGCCATCTGCAGCGTGGTGGCGACGTCGCGCAGATGCACGATGGCGCGCGCGGCGCCCACGCCGCCATACCCCACGAAGGCGATCGGCTTGCGGCGCCACTCGACGAGGGCGCTGTCGTAGGAGTTCTTCAGGGCCGCAGTGGGCCCGTGGTTGTACTCCGCGACCGTGGCGATGAAGCCGTCGAACTCGCCGAGCTTCTTGCGCCAGGCCTCGGCCTCGGGCCGCGAGAAGACGCCGCCGGTGAAGCCGGGCGGGACCGGCTCGTCCAGCAGCGGCAGGGCGAAGTCGACGAGGTCGAGGACCTCGAGCCGCAGGTCGCTGCGTCGGGCGGCGCCCTCGGTGAGCCAGCGGGCGGGGACGTCGGCGAACCGGTTGGGGCGGGTGCTGCCGACGATGAGGCCGATCTTCAACATTCTTGGCTCCTAGGCTGGTTACAAATCAGAACTTGGGCTAAGATGAAGACCTGAAACGCAGACGCAAGGAGGCACATTGCCGATACCGACGAACAGCCGTGTGACCGCCCGCCCAGCTCCCCTCCCTCTCGCTGCGCCCGGCGTGGGCGGTCTGGCGGGTCATGAGCCGGGCTCCTGCCAGAAGGTCAGCCAGGTGCTGCAGCGCATCGGCGACAAGTGGAGCGTGCTGGTGGTGATGAGCCTGAGCGACGGGCCGCGCCGCTTCTCCGAGCTGCGCCGGGGGATCGGCGGCGTCTCGCAGCGCATGCTGACGCTCACCCTGCGCAGCCTGGAGCGGGACGGCCTGGTGACACGCACCGTCACCCCCAGCATCCCGCCCAGGGTCGACTACGCGCTGACGCCGCTCGGCCGCTCGCTGCAGGCGCCGGTGGTGGCGCTGGGCGAGTGGGCGTTCGACAACATGCCGCAGATCGAGGCCGCGCGGGCGGCGTTCGACGAGCGCGACGACTGATCGGTGGTGTTGGGGCGCTAGTTGCGCCGGGCCGCCCGCGCCGGCTCGGGCTGGCGCCAGAGGCGGACCGCGACGGCGATGCCGACGGAGCCGAGGGTGGCGGCCGCCGCGCCCAGCCACTGCGTCGGCACCAGGCCGCCGGCGGCGGCGAGCTGGGCCGCGAGACCTGTCGAGAAGACGGCCAGGAACAGGGTGCCCAACTTCTCGGTCTTGTCGCGGGTCATCGGCGGCGTCTCGCTAGTTCACGCGCTTGCGGGCGCTGGGGTCGCCTGATGTAGGAGCCGCGCAGGCAGCGCAAGCGTGGCCACGGCAAAATCTTACCCGGCGCGCATTTTTGGGCTGCCGCCTTTTTCGTGACCGCCAGGCGCCGGTTGACCGGCCTCGCGGATCACGCCCGCACGGCGCTATTGTGCGGGTCCGCATAGCGAGGGGCAAACCGCCGCCGCCGGCGGTGCGACGAAGGGAGGGCGCGAGATGGCCGACGAGAGCACGATCCTCTGCGAGGTCGAGGACGGGGTGGCCGTGCTCACCCTGAACCGGCCCGAGCGGCTGAACGCCTTCACGCCGGCGATGAACGATCTCTACGACGAGCTGATGGTCACGCTGGAGCAGGATTCGGCGGTGCGCGCGGTGGTCATCACCGGCAAGGGCCGCGGCTTCTGCGTCGGCACCGACATGGCCGAGCTGAAGGAGACCAGCCGCAAGGGGGCGAGCCCGGGCTTCCCGCACCCCGAGCAGCCGCTGGCGATCTACGACGTCTTCGCAGAGGCGCCGCCGGAGCTGCGCTCGCGCTATGTGCTGCCCAAGGCGATGAGCAAGCCGGTGATCTGCGCGGTGAACGGCTCCTGCGCCGGCGTCGGCCTGGCGCTGGCGGTGGCCTGCGACGTGCGCTTCGCCAGCCGCGAGGCGGTTTTCACCGCCATCTTCGCCCGCCGGGGCCTGACCGCCGAGACCGGGCTCGCCTTCACGCTTCCCGCCGTGGTCGGGCTGGGGCCCGCCACCGACATGCTGATTTCCGGGCGGCGGATTGTCGCGGAGGAGGCGGAGAAGATCGGCCTGGTCAGCCGCGCCCTGCCGCCCGACGAGCTGCTGCCGCACGCGCTCGCCTATGCGCGCGACGTCGCCGCCAACGTCTCGCCCCGCTCGGTGCGGGTGATCAAGCGCCAGCTCTGGGCCGCCCAGCGCCAGGGCTTCATGGAGGCCGCGTTGATGGCCTACAAGGAGGCCGGCCGCAGCCTGAAGTCGGACGATTTCCGCGAGGGCGTGGCGCATTTCATCGAGAAGCGCCCGCCGCAGTTCACCGGCCGCTGAGCGCAGCCGGCCGCCGCGCCGGAAACCATGCTCGTTCAAACTTTGTAAACCGGCGCAGGGCAGCTTGCGCCCTGGGTGGGGCCTCCTTCCAAGGAGATGCCCAAATGATGCAGGTGTTGATCGGCCTGAGCGATATCGGCCAGATCCTGCATACCGAGATCATCTCGGTGGTGAGACCAATCCAACTGATGGCCCTGGCGCACGAGCGCCTCGCGCACTTCTCATGCGTCGAGATCTGGGAGGACGCCGTCTGCGTGTTGCGATGCCCGCCGTCGCCGCTGCGATGAGCGGCAGCCGGCCGCTCAGCCGCGGAGCGGCGTCTCGGCCTCGGCGGGGGTGGAGAGCCCGAAGCCCGCCGCATAGGGCTCGAAGCCGCCGCGGACGCGGGTCAGGATCTCCAGCGCCGCGCTCTCCACCTCGCCCTTGCGCGAGCGGAGCAGGTCCTCGAGATGGGTGATCAGTGGGATCGGGTCCAGCGCCAGGCGCTCCGACACGATCAGCTCCAGGGCGCGGATCCGCCGTTCGCTGTCGTCCATGGTCGTTCCTCCCAGGTTCCGCGGACGTCCGGACGGGGCGTGCGGGCCCTTCCTCAGGAGAACGCGCGACGGTCACGCCCGGGGCCAGGACCGATCAGGCTCTAACGGACGAACAGCAGGTCCGACCAGCGCCAGGCGCCGGCGCCCAGCACCAGCCGTGCGGCGCCGGGGGAATCGTTCAGCGACAGCAGGACCAGACCGTGCATGGCCTGGGCGCGGCAAGGCTTGGGGGCGAAGGCGACCTCCACGGCGATCGCCTGCCGCACGCCGGCCAGCCCCTTGCCGTCCTCGCTGCCCCGGCGCACCCAGTCCCCGTTCCAGACGACGATCGGCCGGCCGGCGGCGCCCGGCGCGCGGTGCGCCTGGGCGATGGCCGCCTGGACCTGGGCGTCGCGACGCAGCGCCCGCTGCAGCCGCCGGATCATGTCGCAGCGTCCGCCGCCGCCGCCCGCGCCGCCGGCAGTTGCACCGAGGCCCGAGGTTCTCGGAACGATGATCCGATCACCCACGGCGAGTCCGCTGAGAA
>JAQGIJ010000228.1 GCA_028291285.1 Phenylobacterium sp.
GTCCAGCACGCGGGCCTTGACCATGTCGCCCTTGTTGTAGCGGGCGATGGCTTCTTCACCCGGCGCGGCCCAGTCCAGGTCGGACAGGTGCACCATGCCGTCGATGTCGTTGTCGAGGCCGATGAACAGACCGAATTCGGTGGTGTTCTTGACTTCGCCTTCGACGGTCGAGCCCAGGGGATGCTGTTCGACGAACTGCTCCCAGGGATTGGGCATGGCCTGCTTCAGGCCCAGCGAAACGCGGCGCTTGGAGGCGTCCACGTCCAGCACGACGACTTCCACTTCCTGCGAGGTGGAGACGATCTTGCCCGGGTGGACGTTCTTCTTGGTCCAGGACATTTCGGAGACGTGCACCAGGCCCTCGACACCGGCTTCCAGCTCCACGAAGGCGCCGTAGTCGGTGATGTTGGTGATGCGGCCGGTGAAGCGCGAGCCCACCGGGTACTTCTCTTCCACGCCGTCCCAGGGGTCGGACTGGAGCTGCTTCATGCCCAGCGAGATGCGCTGGGTGTCGGGGTTGATCTTGACGATCTGCACCTTGACGGTGTCGCCCACGGCCAGGACCTGGCTGGGGTGGGACACGCGCTTCCAGCTCATGTCGGTGACGTGCAGCAGGCCGTCGATGCCGCCCAGGTCCACGAAGGCGCCGTAGTCGGTGATGTTCTTGACCACGCCCTCGCGGACTTCGCCTTCCTGCAGCTGGCTGACCAGCTCGGTGCGCTGCTCGGCGCGGGCCTCTTCCAGGATGGCCCGGCGCGACACGACGATGTTGCCGCGCGGACGGTCCATCTTGAGGATGGCGAACGGCTGCTCGCGGCCCATCAGCGGGCCGACGTCGCGCACCGGACGGATGTCGACCTGCGAGCCCGGCAGGAAGGCCGAGGCGCCGCCGAGGTCGACGGTGAAGCCGCCCTTCACGCGGCCGACGATGGCGCCCATCACCGGCTCGTTGCGCTCATAGACGGCCTCGAGGCGCGTCCAGGCTTCCTCGCGGCGGGCCTTGTCGCGGCTGATGACCGCCTCGCCCATGGCGTTCTCGACGCGTTCGAGGAAGACCTCGACCGTGTCGCCGATCTTCAGGGGGGGCTTGCCGTCGTCGGCGTCGCTGAACTCCTTCAGCGACACGCGGCCTTCGGTCTTCAGGCCCACGTCGATGATGGCGAAGTCCTTCTCGATGGCCACGACCTTGCCCTGGACCACCTGGCCTTCCATGAAGTCGCGCCCACCCATCGACTCGTCGAGCAGGGTCGCGAAGTCGTCGCGCGTCGGATTGAGGCTCATATCGTCAGCCATGTAAGTCTTTCGTTCGAATGACGTTCGGACGCCGGCGGTCTAGGCCAGGCGCGGATCCTCGCGTCAGGTTGGAGGTTGGACCGAAGGCGCGTTCGCACCTGTTGAATTGCCCGCGGCTGGCGAGGGAAAGGCGCGGTTGGATTTGCCTACCGGGCCGGGCTTCGAGAAGCCTCCCAGCGGGCGCGCGCCGCCTCGACGACGCGGCGGGCCGCATCGGCGGCTTGTTCTATAGTCATTTCAGAGGTGTCCAGCAAGACCGCGTCGGGGGCGGGCTTGAGCGGGGCGGCCTCGCGGCCGCTGTCGCGCGCGTCGCGGATACGGATGTCGGCCAGGATGTCGCCGAGCGCGATCGTCTCCCCCCCGCCGGTGAGCTGCTTCCAGCGCCGCTCGGCGCGGACCTCCGGGGCGGCGGTGACGTAGAGCTTCGCCGGGGCGTCGGGCGCGATCACCGTGCCGATGTCGCGGCCGTCGAGGATCGCCCCGCCCGGCTGGCCGGCGAAGTCGCGCTGGAAGTCGAGCAGGGCTGCGCGCACCTCGGGATGGACGGCCACGCGGCTCGCCGCCTCACCGGCGGGCCGCGTGCGGAAGGCGGGATCGTCGAGCATGGCGGGCGTCAGCCGCCGGGCCGTCTCGGCCGCCGCCGCCGCATCGTCGAGGTCGCGGCCCGCGCGCCCAAGGATCACCCCCACCGCGCGGTAAAGCAGGCCGGTGTCCAGCACCGGCAGGCCGAAGCGCGCGCCGAGCCCGGTCGCGATGGTGCCCTTCCCCGACGCCGCGGGCCCATCGACGGCGATGACGAAGCCGGTCATGCCGCCGCCGGGCGCTCCTCGGCGATCTCGCCGCCCAGGCCCTGCATCAGCGGGACGAAGCCCGGAAAGCTGGTGGCGATCATGCCGGGCTCGTCGACGGAGATCGGCTGCTCGGCGGCCAGCCCCATGACCAGGTGGGACATGGCGATGCGGTGGTCGCCGTGGGTGGCGACCCGCGCCCCGCCCGTTACGCGACCTGCGCCGGTGACGATCAGCCCTTCCGGCTCCTCCTCGACGGCGACGCCGCAGGCGGCCAGGCCCCTGGCCATCAGGGCGATCCGGTCGCTCTCCTTGACCCGAAGCTCGCCGATGCCGCGCATCACGGTGCGGCCCCGCGCGAACGCCGCCGCCACCGCCAGGATCGGGTACTCGTCGATCATCGAGGGCGCGCGCTCCGGCGGGACCTCGACGCCCTCCAGCTCGGAGTGGCGGGCGGTGACGTCGGCCACGGTCTCGCCGCCCTCGTCGCGGACGTTGGTCACCGAGAGGTCCGCGCCCATCTCGCCCAGGGTTTCGAGCAGGCCGATGCGCAGCGGGTTGAGCAGCATGCCCTCGACCGTCACCTCGGAGCCGGGGGTGACCAGCGCCGCCACCAACGGGAAGGCCGCCGACGACGGGTCGCCCGGGACCCGCACCCGCGCAGCCGTCAGCCTCTGCCCGCCGGCCAGCACGATCCGGCGGCCTGCGCCGGCCTCGGTCACCTCCACCTCGGCGCCGAAGGCCCGCAGCATGCGTTCGGTGTGGTCGCGGGTGGCCTCCGGCTCGATCACCTCGGCGCCCCCGTCGGCGTGGAGGCCGGCCAGCAGCACGGCGGACTTCACCTGGGCGGACGGCTCGGGCAGCCGGTAGGCGATGCGCTTCAGCCCGCCGCCCTTCAGCGTCAGCGGCAGCCGCCCGTTCGCCCGCGCGATCCAGGTCGCGCCCATTTCGCCCAGAGGCTTCAGCACCCGGTTCATCGGCCGGCCGCGCAGGGAGGCGTCGCCGGTGAAGGTGGCGGCGAGGTCGAAGCCGGCGGCCGCGCCGATGATCAGCCGCACCCCGGTGCCCGCGTTGCCGCAGTCCACGACGTCGGCGGGCTCGGAAAAGCCGCCGTGCCCCTCCACGCGCCAGTGGCCGCCCCCTTGTTCGCTTGGGCCCAGCCGCTCGACGCTCGCGCCGAAGCTGGCCATGGCCGCGGCCGTGCGCTTGACGTCGTCGCCCTCCAGGAGGCCCTCGACCTCGGTCACGCCGCTCGCCAGGGCGCCGAGGATCAGCGCCCGGTGGGAGATGGACTTGTCGCCGGGCGCCCGCAGCCGGCCCTTCAAGGGCCCGGCGCGCCGGGCGGTCAGCGCCGCCGCCGTCATGTGCAAAACCGAGCCTCCGCAGGCGTCCGGACCAAGAGGGGGATTGCTTTGACAGCGCTCCTCCTGCGTGGCAAGGGAGCCGGCTTCCGACAAACCACAGCCGTCTCGAGGTCGCCGCCTTTGGCCATTCCTGAACTGGGCACGAAGCAGATCTGCCCCACTTGCCAAGCGAAGTTCTACGACCTCAGCAAGCGACCCGCGCACTGCCCCAAGTGCGGCTCCGACTTCGATCCTGACGAGGCGGTGCGCAACCGCCGCGTCCGGGCTCGCGTCGTCACGCCCGAGGCCGAGGCCGAGGACGAGCGCCCGCATCAGGCGCCGCGCGGCGAGGTCGAGGCCGACGAGGAAGAAGAGGACGTGGCCGCCCCCGAGCTCGACGAGGTGGTCGACGAGCCCCTGGTCGTCGACGACGACGAGGACGTGGCCGAGCCGGGCGTGAGCCCGGTGGCCGACGACCTCGGCGAGTTCGCCGACGAGGAGGAGGTGGAGGAGGCCGACGACGTGCCGTTCCTGGAAGAGGACGAGGACGAGTTCGACGACGCCGAGATCGACGGCCTGCCCGGCGAGGGCGAGGACGATCGATGAATGGGTCCGGCGCGGCGCGACAAAAATCGCCTCACGCCGGGCTTGATCGCGCGGAGCTGTTTGAATAGGTTCCGCGCCTCTCGGGGGCCGCGAGGCGCCCGGGACCCGACCTCGGGGCTATAGCTCAGCTGGTAGAGCGCTTGAATGGCATTCAAGAGGTCAGCGGTTCGACTCCGCTTAGCTCCACCATGAAGGCCCGCCGCTAACCCCGGCGGGCCTTCGCCATGTCCGTCAGGTTGCAAAGCCCGCGTCGGGTTCCCACATGGGAACTGTCCGGTCGAGCCGCGCCGCTGCCGGGCGGCCTGGCCGGAGAGTCGCTTGATGTGAGGACTCTTCGCGCATGAACCGGTCGATCCTGTTCGACAGCCCGTTTCTGCTGGGCTTCGAGCATACCCGCAGCCTGATCGAGCGCGCGGCCAAGGCCGCCGCCGAAAGCTATCCGCCCTACAACGTGGAAGACCGCGGTGAGGGCAGCCTGCGGATCACGCTCGCCGTCGCGGGCTTCACGCCCGACCAGCTGAGCGTGACCGTCGAGGACCGTCAGCTGACGGTCCAGGGCAAGCGGGACGGCGCGACCGGGAAGGCGGAAGAGGCTTTTCTGCACCGCGGCATCGCTGCGCGCGGCTTCATCCGCAGCTTCGTGCTCGCCGACGGCATGGTCGTCGACGGCGCCACGCTGGAGCACGGGCTGCTGCACATCGACGTCGCCCGGCCGCAGCCGGAGACCCGCGTCACCACCGTGCCGATCCGCACGGCGGGCTGAGGCGCGAGCGACACAGTACAGGGCGCGCGGATGTCCCGGCGCCCCATTCCGAGCGGTCGGCTTGAACCGGCGTCCGTTCGAAGCGTTGAGTTTTTGGAGGTGGTCATATGACACCAGTATTGACAACTGAAGCCTTTGCTGCTCTCGGCGCCCCGCAGCTGGTCTACGTCCGTCCCGTGAAGGCGGCCGAGATTCTCGCCAGCGTGCCGTCTGCGCAGGTGCAGGGCTTCGACCTCGACCCCGATCAGACGCTCTATGCGGTGCACCGCGCCGATGGCGAGCGGCTGGCGGTGCTGACCGACCGCGACTCCGCCGTCGCCGCGGCCCTGGCGCACGAGCTGGCTCCCGTCTCGGTGCACTGACGCCGCCCGGACCATCTCTGACGAAGCAAAAGCCGGTCGCCTTTGGGCGCACCGGCTTTTCTTTTTTGCGGATGCACCCCCTCAGGGGAGGATCTACGCCGCCGAGGAGCGGGCGGCGGGGCCGCTGTCCTGGACCAGCAGGGCGTGGATGGCGTCGGCGGTGCGGGCCTGGCGCAGCTGCTGGCGAAGGTCGGCCTGGCGCAGCGCGCGGGAGACCCGGGCCAGCGCCCGCAGGTGCTCCGAGCCCGCGTCGATCGGGGCGAAGAGGGCGAAGATCAGGTCCACCGGCTGGTCGTCCACCGCCTCGAACTCGACCGGCTGCTCGAGCCGCACGAAGATGCCCCGCATGCGCTCCAGGCCTTCCAGCCGGGCATGCGGCGCCGCAACCCCGTGGCCGACCCCGGTGGAGCCGGCCTGCTCGCGCTCGGCCAGCGCGTCCAGGATGTCGGCCGCGTCGAGTCCCAGATTGCGGGCTGCGATCTCGGCGATCACCGCCAGCGCCTGCCGCTTGTTGGCTGCGCTCACGCGCAGGGCGATCGCATTGCGATCGAGAAGCTCGCCGATTTGCATCTGTCCCAAAAACTCGAACTTCGATGCGCTGCGTTTGGCAGCCCATCGTGACAGAACAGCCCCGAAGCGCCGTCAGGCTCCGGTTGTTCCGTCGGCTCCGTCCCCGTTGACGTTTTTCGTCCGCTCCGGATCGACCCAGCCGATGTTACCGTCCGTGCGGCGGTATACCACGCTCAAACCGCCGTGTGCGGCGTTTCGAAACACAAGTGCCTGGGCTTCGGTCAGGTCCAGCTGCATGACCGCCATGGAAACGGTCATCGTGCGCACCGGAGTCTCGGTCTCGGCGATCACCATGGGCTCGGGGAAGGCGTCGGCCGATTCGTCGTCGAGGTCGGCGTCCTCGTCCTCGAAGTCCGTCGATTGCAGGACGAAATAGGCCGCCGTCTCGGCCTGCTTGGCGAGCGCCTGGACGTGGTGGTCCTTCAATCGACGCTTATAGCGGCGGATGCGGGTCTGCATCTTGGAGATGGCCGCGTCGAAGGCCATGTGGGCGTCCCCGCCGAGGCCGTGCGTCGTCAGCTGCTGGCCGGACGCCAGGGTGACGGCGCAGTCCACCTTGAAGGAGTGCCCCTCCCGGCTGACCACCACGTCGGCGCCGCCGCCGCGGTCGAAGTATTTGCCGATGCTGCTGGAGAGTTCGTCGGTGACCCGCATTCGCAGGGCCTCGCCGACGTCGACGTGTTTGCCGGTGACCTGGACTTGCATGGCCTCATCAACGCGCCGGCGCCCAGAAGGTGTCAAGCGAAGCCGAACGTCCAGATCGCCGGCCGCGCGGCCGCGCCGCGACCGGCGTCAGACGGCCTGCTTGAGCATCCGGCGCCGCTCCACCGAGGAGGGAATCCGCATCGCCTCGCGGTACTTGGCGACGGTGCGCCGGGCGATGTCGACGCCGGCCTCCTTGAGGATGTCGACGATGCTGTCGTCGGAGTGGACGTCACGCTCGCTGGCCTCGGCGTCGATCAGCTGGCGGATGCGATGGCGGACGCTCTCGGCGGAATGCGCCTCGCCGCCCTCGGTGGCGGCGATGGCCGAGGTGAAGAAGAACTTCATCTCGAAGATGCCGCGCGGGGTGCCGATGTACTTGTTCGAGGTCACCCGGCTGACGGTGGACTCGTGCATGCCGATGGCGTCGGCGACAGTCCTCAGGTTCAGCGGCCGCAGATGCTCGACCCCGTAGGCGAAGAAGGCGTCCTGCTGGCGGACGATCTCGGAGGAGACCTTCAGGATGGTCCTGGCCCGCTGGTCGAGGCTCTTCACCAGCCAGCTCGCCTGGGCCATGCAGTCGGATACGAAGGTCCGCTCCTGGTCGGAGCGCACGGCGGCGCTGACGCGGGCGTGGTAGCGCTGGTCCACCAGCAGCCGCGGCAGGGTGTCGGAGTTCAGCTCCACGTGCCACAGGCCGCCGGGGCCCTCGCGGACGAAGACGTCGGGCGCCACGGCCCGGACGGGCTCGCCGCCGAAAGCCGCGCCGGGCCTGGGCGTCAGCGCCTTCAGCTCGGCCACCATCTCCCTGAGGTCCTCGTCGTCGACGCCGCAGGCGCGCTTCAGCGCCACGAAGTCGCGCCGGGCCAGCAGCGGCAGGTTGTCCAGCAGGGCGTCGATCGCCGGGTCGAAGCGATTGCGCTCCTTCAGCTGCAGCATCAGGCACTCGCGCACGTCGCGAGCCGCGACGCCCGTCGGCTCGAAGCCCTGGATGACGCCGAGCACGGACTCCACCAGCTCGATGCCGCAGCCCAGCCGCTCGGCGACCTCGGCAAGGTCCAGGCGCAGGTAGCCGCCCTCGTCGACGCCGTCGATCAGGACGCTGGCGACCGCGGCCTCGGCGGCGTTCAGGCCCGCCACCGCGAGCTGGTCGTGCAGATGCTCGGTCAGGGTCCGCTCGCGGGAGGTGAGGCCGTCCAGGTCATCGGGCGGCCCGTCGAAGCCGGCGGCGCCGCTGCCGGCCCGCGACCAGTCGATCGCCCCGCCCACATCGGCGGCGGCCTCCGGCGCATCGCCCGTGGCGCGCTCGCCGGGCGAGACTTCGTCGCAGGTGGCGTCCAGCTCGGCCCGGGCGGTGGCGTCGTCGCTGGCTTCGGGGCCCGCGTCGTCGCCCGCGGAGGCGCCCTCGGCGTCGCCCTCCGGCTCGCCCTCCTCCCGGGCAAGCAGCGGGTTGCGCTCCATCTCGGCCTCGACGAACGCCTCGAGCTCCAGGTTCGACAGCTGCAGCAGCTTGATGGCCTGCTGCAGCTGTGGCGTGATGACCAGTCCCTGGCCCTGCCGAAGCTCTAACCGTGCGCCAAGCGCCAAAACCGCCCCCTCTGGCCTGTTTCTTGCTGGAGGCTACGGCGGGTTCCCCACTGATTGGTTAATTGCCGTGCTTAAGCCGCCGCGAACTCACTTTCACGGGCGGACGCGCGCCAGGGAAACTCCGGATAGAACTGCGCCATCATGCGCCCGACGTAGGCCGTCAGCGGCCGGCAGCCCTCGGCCTGGCGGCGCAGGGCGGAGTCGAAATGCGGGCTGAGCAGGAAGAGCAGGACGCCAAAGGCCGTCGCGTCGACGCCGCACGGCCGGTCGCCGAACAGGTAGGGCTTCTCGCCCAGCACCGCCTGCAGGGCCGCCAGCGACCGGGTGGCCAGCGCCAGCATCTCGGGCTCGGTATGGCGCGTGACGCCCACGGCGAGCACGGCGGCGCGCACCCGCTCCAGCACCTGCTCGCGCAGCGCCTCGGGCGCATCGTCGAAGAAGCGCGCGGGCCCCTTCTCGAAGTTCTCCGCGATCAGCCAGCGGGCCTGGGTGCCGAACCAGCAGAGATGGTTCTCCAGCATCCGCTCGACCGCCCAGGCCTCGGCGCGGGCGCGCGCATCCAGGCCCTCGTCGAAGTCGAGGCCGTAGGTGCGCTCCAGATAGCCGCGGATGAAGGTCGAATCGCCGATCCGCCGCCCGCCGTCCTCGATGAACGGGACCTGCCCCTTCGGCGCCTCGAGCGGCGTGGCCTTGAGCTTGCGGTACGGCAGGCCCGCCATCTTCAGCTGGACCTCGGTCTTGGTCACATAGGGGCTGATCTCCGGCAGGCCGAAGCCTTCGCCGGCGCCATAGAGGGTGATCATCGCGCGTCTCC
>JAQGIJ010000231.1 GCA_028291285.1 Phenylobacterium sp.
CTTCTTCGCGGCCGCAGGGGTCTTGGCCGCAGCCGGCTTGGCCGGGGTCTTGGCGGCGGCCTTTTTGGCGGTCGGCTTCTTGGCGGCGGGCTTGGCCGCAACCTTGGCCGGCGTGGCTTCGGCCTTGTGCGCGGCGGGCGCGCCCAAGACCGGCGCGGGCGCAGGCGCCACGGCCGGCTTCGGCGCGGCGGCGATGGGGGCCGGCGCGGGCTTCGGCGCCGCGGCGGGCTTGGGAGCGACCCGGCCGGTGAGCGTGTCGAGCGCCCGCATGAAGAAGTTACGCATCAGATCGGTCTCCATCAGAATTTCGTGGTAGGCGCCGGGCACTCGGATGAGCTTGCCCTGCGGAAGGTGGCGTGCGGCGGCGGCTTGCGCGGCGTTGTCCACCAGGCGGTCGTGTTCGGCCGAGACGATGATCACCGGCTGGGTGATCCCGCGCAGCCGATCGGGTCGGGCCAGGTAGGCGGTGGCCCGGAACGCGAAGTCCAGCCAGCCCCAGGTCGGTGCGCCGAGGGCCAGCTGCGGTTCGGCGGCAAGCAGCCCGCAGGTGCGGTCGAAGCGCGCGCGATCGTGGGTGAGGACGTTGGCCTCGAAGTCGTCGTCGAACGGCCGGCCGGGCTGTCCCTGCACATAGCGGGCGGCGCGTCCGAGCAGGTTGTGCAGGCGCGCGGCGAAGCGGGCGCTGTTCGCCGACACCTTGCCGGTGTTGAGGCCCAGCATCGGCGCGGAGAGCACGGCCCCGGCGAACCTGCGCTCGCCGTGCGCCATGGCCAGCAGCGTCAGGCACCCGCCCATCGAATGGCCCACCGCCACCCAGGGCTTGGGCAGGCGCGCCTCGAATGCGGCGAGCAGCGCCTGGAAGTCGTCGAGGTAGCTCTTGTAGCCCCGGGCGTGGCCTTTCAGCCGGTCCGGCAGCTCGCGCGCCGACAGCCCCTGGCCGCGCCAGTCGTGGACGAGCACGACGAAGCCGCGCGCGGTGAAGTCGGCGATCGTCTCGTAATACTTCTCGATCGGCTCGGTGCGCCCGCCGGAGAGGATGATCGAGCCGCGCGCGCGGCCCTCCGGCGCGAACAGCGCCGCCCGCAGGCGGGCGCCGCCGGCGCCGATCACCCACCAGGCTTCGCCGCCGGTCGGGACCGTCGCGTCGGGCGTGGAGACGAGGGGCGCGGGCTCGGCCATCAACGGTTCCCTACACGGCGTTGGAAAACAGAGTTTGAATGGCCGGCTGAATTTTCATCGCCAGCGCCATGTCGGAGAGCTTCATGCGTCCGGTCATCACCGCGCGCATCGGGTCGAGCTCGCGCCGGCCCAGCGCCTCGAGGTCCTTTTTGCTGATGGTCACCACGAGGTCGGCCGGCCGGTCCTCGTTGACCACTTCGGCGCCCTCGATATGGATGAAACCCTCGCCCTTCAGGTCGAGCTTGAGGCTGCGCCCGACGCCCTCTCCGGACGCGGCGGCGCGACGGATTTTCTCCGTGATCTCCTCCAGCGTGGCCATGCCCCGCACTCCCGACTCACATTTCAGCTTCGCCTCAGGCGCGAGTGAAGTAAACCGTCGGGCCTGGGGTTGTGTGGCTTTCCGACAGACCAGCGTCATTCGGTCGCTCTTCGCCTCCGCCCGGCGCCACAGAGCCGCCCCGGACTCGCGCCGCCCGGCTCTTGAACGGCGAGACGCCGGCGCCTAACTCAACGGCGAAGGCGCTGGATTTCCGGGCCTTCTGGGACGCCGCGCGAGGCCCGGCCGGGCTCGCCGACAGTCTCAACACCGCAACCTTGCTTATGAAGAAGGATGTGACCCTATGCGTACGATCGATTTCGCCCCGCTCTATCGCTCCGTGGTCGGTTTCGACCGACTGGCCTCGCTGCTCGAGGCCGCGACCACCGAAGCCGCGTCCGGCTATCCCCCCTACAACATCGAACGGACCGACGAGAACGCCTACCGCATCGAGATCGCGGTGGCGGGATTCCGTCCTGAAGAGCTGAACATCGAGGTGAAGGAAAACCTCCTCACCGTCCAAGGCCGCAAGGCGGCCAACGAAGACGGCCGCCGCTACCTGCATCGCGGGCTCGCCGAGCGCAACTTCGAGCGCCGCTTCCAGCTGGCGGACTATGTGATCGTCAGCGAAGCCAAGCTCGCCGACGGCCTGCTTTCGATCTCGCTGAAGCGCGAGCTGCCGGAAGCGCTGAAGCCGCGCCGCGTCGAGATCAGCACCGGCGAACAAGCCTCGCTGATCGAAGGCGAGAAGGCCGCCTGAGCCAGGGCGCTCCGAACGGATGATTGCTCAAGGGCGGCGCCAGCGATGGCGTCGCCCTTTTTCGTTCCGGCCTGGATCCCAGCTGTCGCGGGGACGAGCGGAACTGGAACTCTAGATCACCTCTTCTAGGCCGCGCGCGCCGACGCGGATCGCGTTGGTGGCGTTGACCTGGCGCAGCAGGGCGCCGGTGAAGATCGCGCGGCTGACGTCGGCCTCGACGAGCACGGCCTGTCGCAGGTCCGCCATGGAGAGGTCGGCGCCCTTCAGCACGGCGCCGGTCATGTTGCACGGAAGCACCCGGTCGCCGCCCAGCAGCAACGGCCCCATCTGCGCCTCGCGGAGGTCCGCCGCGGAGAGCTTCGCGCCCATCAGCTTGGCCCCGCGCAGGTCCGCGCGCCGCAGGTTGCAGTTGCGCAGGTCGGCGCCCTCGAGATGCGCCCCCTGCAGCTGCACGCCCTCCATGTCGAGGCCGTAGAACACCGCCTCCTTGGCCGAGAGCGCCGTCAGGTCGAAGCCGCGGATGCTGGCCAGCGTGCGCAGGTCCGCCCCGTCGAACACAGAGGGCGCGCCCTCGCGGCCGCCGGTCTCGCACCAGCGCGCATGGTCCTGGATCATCGTCTGGTAGGGCAGCGCCGAGGCCGGCTTGCCGGACGGCTCATCGGTCAGCACGCCCTTCATGTTGGCGTCGGAGACGTTCCAGCCGGTCGTCGTGACGCCCACCAGCACCGCGTCGTGCAGGTCGGCGCCGGCGAGGTCGCAGCCCGAGAGGTCCGCGCCCGACAGGTTCGCCCCGCAGAGGTTCGCCTGCTTGAGGTTGGCGCGGATCAGCTTGGCGTCCTTCAGGATGGCGTCGCTGAAGTCGGCCTTGAAGGCGAGGATGCCGCCCAGCCGCGAGCGCTCGAGATTGGCGCCGGCCAGGATCGCGCCCTGTGCCTGGCCCGGCATCAGCCGGGTCTCCAGCCGGCGGAAGCCTTCCCGGCGGTCGGCCTGGGCCATGGCGCCTTCGCGCAGGTCCGCTTCGAACAGGTCCGCGCCGGTGAGGTCGGCGTTGCGCAGGCAGGCGCCGCGCAGGTCGGCGCGCCGCAGCGAGGCCTCCGAGAGATTGGCGCACTGCAGGTCGGCGCCGAACAGGTTGGCGTGGTCGAGCCGGGCGCCCTGCATCTGGCAGTCGAACAGGATCGCGCCCGTCAGGTCCGCGTCGCAAAGGTTGCGGCCGCGAAAGTCCAGTCCCGACAGGTCGGTCCAGGACAGCATCGCCCGCGCCCCGCCCGGCTTCGAGCTCCAGAGCCTGTCGTGTTTGGCGCAGACCAGGTTCAGCTCGGCCTGAGTGAGCTTGCGCAGGACAAGGCTATGGCTGGGGAGGGCGGACATGTCGCCTCAGCCTAACCCCTTGCAGATTAACGCTGCCTTGCGGCTCAGCCGGCGGGCCGGTAGCCGGCGTAGAGCGCCTGCGCCTCGCGCCCCAGGAGGCCGCTCTCCACCGCGACGCCGGCGGCGCGCAGCCGCGCCGCGCCCTGGGCCGACGCATACTTCGACGGGTCCTCGCAGGCGATCACGACGCGCGCCACGCCCGCCCGCACCAGCCGCTCGGAGCAGGACGCGCCGCCCGACGAACGCACGCCACAGGGCTCCAGCGTCACATAGGCCACGGCGCCGCGCGCGCTCGAACCGGCGGCGGCCAGCGCGACTTCCTCGGCGTGCGGGCGGCCGCCCTCGCCGGTCGCGCCTTCGCCCACCACCGCCCCTTCCTTTGCCAGGACGCAGCCCACCGCCGGGTTCTCGGCGGTGCGCCCGACGGCCGCCGCCGCCAGCGCGATCGCCCGGCGCATGAAGGTCTCGTCTTCGCTCACACCGGCTCGGGCAGCTTCTGGGCGCGGGCCGCGTCGAGGTAGCGGGCCCCGCGTGGCTTCAGCGCGGCGTCGAGCTCGATCAGCAGCGGATTGCCGGTCGGCACCTCGACGTCGATGATCGCCTGGTCGGACAGCCCGAATAGAAGCTTGACGATGGCGCGCAGCGAATTGCCATGCGCCGCCACCAGGATGGTCTCGCCGGCCGCCAGGCGCGGGGCGATCTCGCCTTCCCAATAGGGCTGCACGCGTTCGAGGGTGGTCTTCAGGCTCTCGGTGGCCGGCAGCGCCACGCCGGCGTAGCGGCGGTCCTTGGCGAAGTCGTACTCGCCGCCCGGGGCGAGCGGCGGCGGCGGCACGTCATAGGACCGGCGCCAGATCTTCACCTGGTCGGCCCCGTGCTTGGCCGCGGTCTCGGCCTTGTTGAGGCCGGTCAGGCCGCCGTAATGGCGCTCGTTCAGCCGCCAGTCCTTGGTCTCCGGCACATAGGCCTGGTCGGCCGCCGCCAGCGCCAGCCAGGAGGTGCGGATCGCCCGCGTCAGCACCGAGGTGTAGCAGCGGTCGAGGGCGATCCCGGCCTGCCTGATCAGCTCCCCGCCCTTGGTCGCCTGGGCCTCGCCCTCCGGCGTCAGGTCGACGTCAACCCAGCCGGTGAACCTGTCCTCCAGGTTCCAGCGGCTCTGGCCATGGCGCAGCAGGATCAGCGTCGGCAACGGGGTGACCTTTCGAAATCGCGTGGGCGCCTCAGGCGCTAGGGCGTAAACGCCCGCTCCGTCAAGCTGGAGCCGTGGTGCGCGCCGGGCTATAGGGGCGCGATGCTCGACCGTCTCTACCTGCCGTTCCTGGCGCTGGCCTCCGCGGCCGCCATCGCGCTGGCGCTGGTCTGGCCCCAGGGCCTGGGCGCCCGCTCGCCGGGACCCTTCGGCCACACGCCCGAACAGCAGACGCCCGCCATGAAGGCCGCCATGCAGCGCGAGACCGACGCCTCGCAGCAGCGCATGAGCCAGGCGCGCGACGCCGTCCGCACCCTGCAGTCGCAGGCCATCGCCCCCAGCCAATGAGCGGCTTCGACGCGATCGCCGTGGGCCGCCGGGTGCTGGCGGCGGAGGCCGAGGCGCTGGGCTCGCAAGGCCAGGCGCTGGACGCGAGCTTCGCGCGCGCCGTCGACCTGCTGTTCGCCGCCAAGGGCCGGATCATCTGCACCGGCATGGGCAAGTCCGGGCACGTGGCGCGCAAGATCGCCGCCACCTTCGCCTCCACCGGCGCCTCCTCCTTCTTCGTCCACCCGGCCGAGGCCAGCCATGGCGACCTGGGCATGATCACGGGGGACGACGTGATCCTGGGGCTTTCCAAGTCCGGCGAGGCGCGCGAGCTCGCCGACCTGCTGGCCTACGCCAAGCGCTTCGCCATTCCGCTGATCGCCATCACCGCAGAGCCGCAGAGCGCGCTCGGCCGCGCCGCCGACGTGGTGCTGAAGCTCGCCGAGGCCGGCGAGGCGACCGCCGAGGTCAACGCGCCGACGACCTCCACCACCCTGCAGATGGCGCTGGGCGACGCGTTGGCCGTGGCGCTGCTGGAGCGGCGCGGCTTCCGGCCCGAGGACTTCCACCTCTTCCACCCGGGCGGCAAGCTGGGCGCCATGCTGCGCACGGTGCGCGACCTGATGCATGGGGCCGACGAGCTGCCGCTGGTCGAGGCGGCCACGCCCATGCGCCAGGCCCTGCTGGTGATGACCGAGAAGCGCTGGGGGATCGTCGGCGTCACCGACGGGAGCGGGCGGCTGCTCGGCGCGGTCACCGACGGCGACCTTCGCCGCCACATCGACGGCCTCCTGGACCACACCGCGGCCGAGGTGATGACGCCGGGGCCGAAGAAGACGGTGCCGCCGGAGATGCTGGCGTCCGAGGCGCTGGCCCGGATGAGCGACCCCGCGCCCGCCGTCACGGTGCTGTTCGTGGTCGACCAGCAGAAGCCCGTGGGCATCCTCCACGTGCACGACATCCTGCGCGCCGGGGTGATGTAGCCCCCATCCGCGCTTCCGCGGGGAAGCGCGGAATTGGAAGGAGACGCGCATGCGTCCTCCAATTCCCCGTCCGATGACACAAACCCGTGCAGCCCCGCTTGTAAGAACCGGGCTTCGCCATGCGCGTTATGGCCTTGGCGACCGCCGCTCTCTAAAAGCCCGTTCAGTCCGACCGAACCCTCCGGAGTTCCGATGCTGCCTTCGCCGCGCGCCGACCTGATCCCGAACACATTAGACTACGAGCTCCAGCCGCTGGTGAAGGCCACGGGCTTCCGCGAATACGACGCGCGCTGGCTGTTCGGGCCGGACATCAACCTCCTGGGCATCCAGGCGCTCGGCCTCGGCCTGGGGACCTACATCCACGAGCTCGGCCAGACCCGTATCGTCGTCGGTCACGACTACCGGTCCTATTCACTGTCCATCAAGCAGGCGCTGACGATCGGCCTGGTCGCCGCCGGCTGCGAGGTGCTGGACATCGGCCTGGCGGTCTCGCCGATGGCCTATTTCGCCCAGTTCGACCTCGACGCGGCCTGCGTGGCCATGGTCACCGCCAGCCACAACGAGAACGGCTGGACCGGGGTCAAGATGGGGGCCCAGCGGCCGCTGACCTTCGGGCCCGACGAGATGGGCCGGCTGAAGGAGATCGTGCTTTCGGGCGGCTGGCGTCAGCGGCCCGGCGGCTCGCTCGCCCACATCGCCGGCGTCGCCGAGCGCTACATCGCCGACGTGGCGTCACGCACCAACATCGGCCGTCCGCTTAAGGTGGTCGCCGCCTGCGGCAACGGCACGGCCGGCGCCTTCGCGCCCGAGGCCCTGCGCCGCATGGGGGTGGCCACCATCATCGAGATGGACTGCAAGCTCGACTACAACTTCCCGCGCTACAACCCGAACCCGGAAGACAGCGTCATGCTGCACGCCATGGCCGAGGCGGTCAGGACCCACGACGCCGACCTGGCGCTGGGCTTCGACGGCGACGGCGACCGCTGCGGCGTGGTCGACGACGAGGGCGAGGAAATCTTCGCCGACAAGATCGGGTTGATGCTGGCCCGGGATCTTTCTCAATTGCATCGCGACGCCACCTTCATCGTCGACGTGAAGTCCACCGGCCTCTTCGCCACCGACGAGGTGCTGAAGGCGAACGGCGCCAAGACCGTCTACTGGAAGACCGGCCACTCCTACATCAAGCGCAAGACCGCCGAGCTCGGCGCGCTGGCCGGCTTCGAGAAGAGCGGCCACTTCTTCTTCAACAATCCGCTCGGCCGCGGCTACGACGACGGCCTGGTCGCGGCGGCGGCGATCCTGTCGATGCTCGATCGCAATCCCGGCAAGAAGCTCTCGGACCTGAAGAAGGCGCTGCCGGTCGCCTACACATCTCTGACCATGAGCCCGCACTGCGGCGATGAGGTGAAGTACAAGGTCGTCGAGGACGTCACCGCCGAATACACCAGGCTGCGCGACGCCGGCGGCACGATCCTGGGCCGCAAGATCGCCGACCTGATCACCGTCAACGGCGTGCGCGTGGCGCTTGAGGACGGCTCCTGGGTGCTGGTCCGCGCCTCCTCCAACAAGCCGGAGATCGTGGTGGTGGTGGAGAGCACCAGGTCCGACGCGGACATGCGCGCCCTGTTCCGCGAAGAGGTGAAGCCCCGCCTCGCCAAGCGACAGGAAGTGGGCGCCTACAACCAGGAGATCTGAGCCTCAGCGGTCAGTCCGGCCCGGCGCCAACTCATATGCGATAGTCTTGCGGCGGGCAGTGAAGCATCTAGGCGCCTGGGCGATTTCCGGCGGGCTGCGGCTTCCCGGCTCTAGCGGCTCAGCGCGCCGGCGTGCTCAAAGCGCAGCCGGACTATTCATCGGGGGACTAGCGTTCGATGCACGTGGCGATGATCGGGACGGGCTATGTAGGCCTGGTGAGCGGCGCCTGCTTCGCCGACTTCGGGCACATGGTGACCTGCATCGACAAGGACGCCGCCAAGATCGAGCGGCTGAAGTCCGGCGGCATCCCGATCTATGAGCCGGGCCTGGAGAAGCTGGTGGCCGACAACGTCAAGGCCGGCCGGCTGTTCTTCTCCACCGACGCGGCCGAGGCCGTGAAGGGCGCCGACGCGGTGTTCATCGCGGTGGGCACGCCGTCCCGGCGCGGCGACGGCCACGCCGACCTCTCCTACGTCTACGCCGCCGCCGAGGAGATCGCCGGCCTGGTGCAGGGCTTCACCGTCGTCGTCACCAAATCCACCGTGCCGGTCGGCACCGGCGACGAGATCGAGGCCATCGTGGCCCGCGTGCGCCCCGAGGCCGACGTCGCCGTGGTCTCCAACCCAGAGTTCCTGCGCGAGGGCGCGGCCATCGAGGACTTCAAGCGGCCCGACCGGGTCATCGTCGGCGCCCATGACCCGCGGGCCGAGGCGGTGATGCGCGAGCTCTACCGGCCGCTCTATCTGAACGAGACGCCGATCGTCTTCACCGGACGGCGCACCTCGGAGCTGATCAAGTACGCCGCCAACGGATTCCTGGCGATGAAGATCACCTTCATCAACGAGGTCGCGGACCTGTGCGAGGCGGTGGGCGCCGACGTGCAGCAGGTGGCGCGCGGCATCGGCCTCGACAACCGCATCGGGGGCAAGTTCCTGCATGCGGGGCCGGGCTACGGCGGCTCCTGCTTCCCGAAGGACACCCTGGCCCTGGTGCGCACCGCCCGCGACGCCGGCGCGCCGGTCGAGCTGATCGAGACCACGGTGAAGGTCAACGACGCGCGCAAGAAGGCGATGAGCCGCAAGGTGTTGCAGGCCGTGAACGGCCAGGACCTGTCCGGCAAGACGATCGGCGTGCTGGGCCTGACCTTCAAGCCCAACACCGACGACATGCGCGACGCGCCCAGCCTCGACATCGTGCCCGCCCTGCAGGCCGCCGGCGCGGCGGTCCAGGCCTTCGACCCCGAGGGCCACGAGGCGCGCCAGATGCTGCCGGGGGTAGCCTTCAAGGACGACCCCTACGACGTCGCCGCAGGCGCCGATGCGCTGGTCATCATCACCGAGTGGGACCAGTTCCGCGCGCTCGACCTCGACCGCATCAAGCTCCTGATGAAGCGCCCGGTGCTGGTGGACCTGCGCAACATCTACAAGCCGGACGACATGCGCGCCCGCGGCTTCGCCTACACCAGCGTCGGGCGGGTCTGACACCCTTCCCTGTCATCCCGATTTCGCGCAGCGAAAGACCGGCGCGGGGGCAAGGCGGAGGACGCCCTCAGTAGGCCAGCGAGCCCACCCGCAGGAGGAATTCGGCGATCCAGACCGCGCCCGCCCAGAAGGCGATGGCAAGGAAGACGACGAAGGCCAGGCACGCCATCGAGCTCACCGCCCGCTGCCCCGGTCGCGTCGCCCCAAGCAGGGCCAGATTGCGCCGCATACGACCTCCCAGTTCTTAGGTCCGGCCCGGTCGAGCGGGTCGGATCATTACCAGAATGTCATAACCGTTAGGGATTGGGTAGGGTTGCTTAATCGTTACCCGACGACGTCTATTGGCGGGCTAGGCGGCCACCTGCTTCACCACGCCGGCGATCTCCTTGACCACCTGGTTGACCAGCTTGGCGTCGTCGCCCTCGGCCATGATGCGGATCAGCGGCTCGGTGCCGGAGGCGCGGACGACGATCCGGCCGGAGCCGTTCAGGCGCTGCTCGGCGTCGGCGATCACCGCCATGACCTCCTGGGTCTCCAGCGGCTTGCCCTTGGCGAAGCGGACGTTCTCCAGAAGCTGCGGCACCGGCTCGAACTGGCGGGCCAGCGCGCTCATCGGCTTGTCGGCTTCCTTCAGCACCGCCAGCACCTGCAGCGCCGCCAGGAGGCCGTCGCCCGTGGTCGCATAGTCGCGCAGGATGATGTGGCCGGACTGCTCGCCGCCGAGGTTGAAGTTGCCGCTGCGCATCTTCTCCATGACGTAGCGGTCGCCCACCTGGGTGCGCTCGAGCTTCAGGTTGCGGGATTTCAGGAAACGCTCGAGGCCCAGGTTCGACATCACCGTCGCCACCACCCCGCCGCCGGTCAGCCGCTGGCGCCGGGCCCAGTGGTCGGCGATCAGCGCCATGATCTGGTCGCCGTCGATGATCTGGCCCTTCTCGTCGCAGATCACCACCCGGTCGGCGTCGCCGTCCAGCGCGATGCCGATGTCGGCGCGGTACTCCTTGACCAGCTTCTGCATGGCCGCCGGATGGGTCGAGCCGCACTCCTCGTTGATGTTGAATCCGTTCGGCGAGATCCCCACCGGGATCACCTCGGCGCCCAGCTCGTAGAGCGCCTCGGGGGCCACCTTGTAGGCCGCGCCATTGGCGCAATCGATCACCACCCGCATGCCGGCGAGGCTGAGGGTGCGCGGGAAGGTCGCCTTGGCGATCTCCACATAGCGCGCCTGGCAGTCGTCGATGCGCTGCACGCGGCCGAGCGCGGTCGGCGCCGCCAGGCCCTCCTGCAGGCCCTGGTCCATCAGCGCCTCGATCTCCAGCTCGCGGTCGTCGGAGAGCTTGTAGCCGTCGGGCCCGAAGAGCTTGATGCCGTTGTCGGCGAAGGCGTTGTGCGAGGCCGAGATCATCACGCCGAGGTCGGCGCGCAAGGACCGCGTCATCATCGCCACGCCCGGGGTCGGCAGCGGCCCGAACAGGCGCACGTCCATGCCCACGCTGGTGAAGCCCGCCACCAGCGCCGGCTCGATCATGTAGCCGGAGAGCCGGGTGTCCTTGCCGATCACCACCAGGTGGCGGCGGTCGTCTTTGGACATGAACAGCTTGCCGGCGGCGAGGCCCACGCGCAGCGCGACCTCGGCGGTCATCGGATGCTGGTTGGCCTGGCCGCGGATCCCGTCGGTTCCGAAATAGGCGCGCTTGCTCATGGGTGGCTCTCGAAACGATCGGAAACTCAGATTTAGTTCACGCCCGCTTCGCCAATGATAAAGGCGCGAGGCGGCGCGGGCGCAGCCTCATTTGCGCGCTCTACCATAAAGGAAATCCTAGCCCATGTGCGGCATCATCGGCATCGTCGGGACCAAACCTGTCGCCGAGCGTCTCGTCGAGAGCCTGAAACGCCTCGAATACCGCGGCTACGACTCCGCCGGCGTCGCCGCCCAGGTGGACGGCAAGCTGGAACGGCGGCGCGCGCCCGGCAAGCTGCGCGAGCTGGAGGCCGTGCTCGCCGAGACGCCGCTGCGGGCCGCGAGCGGCATCGGCCACACGCGCTGGGCGACCCATGGCGCGCCCACCGAGCGCAACGCCCATCCGCACATCGCCGGCCGGGTGGCCGTGGTGCACAACGGCATTATCGAGAACTTCGCCGAGCTGAAGGCCGAGTTGCAGGCCAAGGGCCGCGTCTTCCAGAGCGACACCGACACCGAGGTCGTGGCCCACCTGCTCGACGAGACCCTGGCCCAGGGGCTGGAGCCGGTGGCGGCCTTCAAAGCCGTGCTCGACCGGCTGCGCGGGGCCTATGCGCTGGCCGTGCTGGTGGGCGGCGAGGCGGAGGTGATCCTGGGCGCCCGCAACGGCCCGCCCCTGGCGGTGGGCTTCGGCGAGGGCGAGATGTATCTGGGCTCCGACGGCCTGGCGCTCGGCCCCTTCACCAACCGCGTCGCCTATCTGGAGGACGGCGACTACGTGGTCATCGATCACGCCGGCGCGAAGATCTTCGACCAGGCGGGGCAGGCCGCCCAGCGGCCGATCAAGACGCTCGCGGCCTCCGCTGCGGTCATGGACAAGGGCAACTACCGCCACTTCATGGAGAAGGAGATCCACGACCAGCCGGAAGGCTGCCAGCACACCATCGCGGCCTACGTCGACGCCCTCAGCGAGCGCGCCACCATTCCGGGCGGGCTCGACTTCGCCGCCATCGAGCGGGTGCAGATCGTCGCCTGCGGCACCTCCTACATCGCCGGCCTGATCGGAAAGTACCTCATCGAGCAGATGGCCGACCTGCCGGTCGACGTCGAGATCGCCTCTGAGTTCCGCTACCGCGCGCCGGCCCTGTCGAAGGGCTCGCTGGCGCTGGCCATGTCCCAGTCGGGCGAGACCGCCGACACGCTGGCGGCCCTGCGCCACTGCCGCGGCAAGGGGATGCGGAGCGCGGCGATCGTCAACACCGTGGAATCCACCATCGCGCGCGAGGTCGACGTGGTCTGGCCGATCCACTGCGGGCCGGAGATCGGCGTGGCCTCCACGAAGGCCTTCACCGCCCAGGTGAGCGTGCTGACGGCTCTGGCCATCGGCGCCGCCCGCGCCCGCGGGCGCATCGACGAGGCGGAGGAGAATCGGCTGGTGCGGGTGCTGCTGGGGGCGCCGCGGCTGATCGCGGAGTCCATCCAGCTGGAGGACGCGGTGCGCAGCATCGCCGTCGAGGTCGCCAAGGCCCGCGACGTCCTCTATCTCGGCCGCGGCCCGATGTACCCGCTGGCCCTGGAGGGCGCCCTGAAGCTCAAGGAGATCAGCTACATCCACGCCGAGGGCTACGCCGCCGGAGAGCTGAAGCACGGGCCGATCGCCCTGGTCGACGAGAACACGCCCATCGTGATCCTCGCGCCGTTCGACAGCTATTTCGAGAAGTCGGCCTCGAACATGAGCGAGGTCATGGCCCGCGGCGGCCAGGTGGTGTTCATCACCGACCCGGAGGGCGAGCGCCATGCGCCCGAGGGCGCGCGGGTGGTGGTGACGGCGCCGCGCTGCGACCCGCTGATCGCGCCGCTGGTGATGTCAGCGCCGATTCAGCTCTTGGCCTATCATGTGGCGGTGCAGAAGGGCGCGGACGTGGATCAGCCGCGCAACCTGGCCAAGTCGGTCACCGTCGAATAGCCGCGGCGACGGCCAGGAAAGAGTGCGGCGGCCGCCCGCGGAGGGCGGCCGCTCGCGGTAGGCGCTTATTGAGCGTTGCCCATGGCGTTGCCGGTCGCCATGTTGCCGGCCGGCGCGGTGTTGCCCATCGCGTTGCCGGTGTCGGTCGTGGTGGTGGTCGTCGTGGTGTTGGTGGTTTCCACAGCGGCGGTGTCCGCGACGTTGCCCGTGTTGGCCGACTCGTCGGCCTTCTTTTGGCAGGCGGACAGGCTGGCGGCGAGAACGGCGGCGACGGCGACCGAGGTCAGGACACGAAGTTTCATTTGCTAGGCTCCCCTGGGGACAAATCCCCCGACGGCCCGACTCTTACACGTCTTCGTGTGATCCCGAAATCGTGATCGTGCGCGTCGGGCGATTTTTGTGCCGCCGCCTGTGGATTTCGCAGCAGCCCTCCTCTAGTCCGCCTAAGCGCTGATCGCCCGGGATCGCAAGCGCCCGCCGGGGCGTTTGGCGTGTCGCCGAATGCTCAAGCTTCGGCTTAGGTCCGTGGGCTCGGAGGGGTTTGGATGACGAAACGCGTGCGCAAGGCGGTGCTGCCGGTGGCGGGGCTCGGGACACGGGTGCTGCCCGGGGCCAAGACGACGCCCAAGAACATGCTCAACGTCGTCGACCGCCCGATCCTCTCCTACATCGTCGAGGAGGCGCGCGCCGCGGGCATCGAGCACTTCGTCTTCATCGTCGGCCGCGGCCAAGGGGCGATAGAGGACTACTTCGACGCCAATCCGGAGATCGAGCAGGCGCTGGAGGCCAAGGGCAGGACCGCGATCCTGGAGGAGCTCCGCCGCGAGCTGCCGCAGCCCGGCCAGATGAGCTTCGTGCGCCAGATGGCGCCGCACGGCCTGGGCCACGCGGTCTGGTGCGCGCGCGACGTGATCGGCGACGAGCCGTTCGCGGTGATGCTGCCGGACATGCTGATGACCGCCGAGCGCCCGGCGCTGGCCCAGGCCGTGGACGCCTACGACAAGGTGGGCGGCAACATCGTCGTCGTGGAGCC
>JAQGIJ010000237.1 GCA_028291285.1 Phenylobacterium sp.
GCGAAGGACGCCGGGGCGCGGCTCTACACGCGACTCAACGTGGCGCGCGCGCTGCGGACGGCCGAGCACGAGGACATCGTCGCCGAGCACAAGCCTCAGGTGAACAGCGCCGCCGAAAGGTAGGCGCGCGCGCGGGCGCCCTGCCCGCGCCGCCCCGCAGAAGCGGGGCTCAGATCCAACAGCCGCCAGCGCCCACGCGCCATTACCGCTCTTCCTCGCGCTCGCTGAGACGAGCGGTTGAAGGGGTGCGTCAGGTCGGAGGCGTGGCTGCAGCTGCGGCCGCAGGCGCCGGCGCCATGGCGGTCGCAAGTCCCGGGGCGGTTGCGCCGAAGGGCGCTCCGAGCGGCGCGCTGGTCAGCATCGGAGCCGGGGCGGCGATAGGCGGCGGCGGCCCGGGCGGAATGGCGCCCGTCGGCAGGCGCTTGAACGCCGCCGTCATGACGCTGCGCCAGAGCTCCGCCGGCGCGCTGCCCCCGGTGATCCGGCGCATCGGCGAATTGTCGTCGCGGCCCATCCAGACCACCGTCGCGAGATTGCCGGTGACCCCGCAGAACCAGGCGTCGCGGTAGTCGGAGGTGGTGCCGGTCTTGCCCGCCACGTCGCGGCCGGGGATCGCCGCGCGCACGCCGGTGCCGGACGCCACCACGGCGTGCAGCATCTGGTTGAGCTCGGAAAGCGGCGGGTTGGCGATCACCTGCGGCTGCGGCGCGGCCCGGTGCTGGTAGACCACTGCGCCGGCCGCGGTGCGGATCCGCTCCAGGCCATAGGCCGCCACCC
Source organism: Phenylobacterium sp. (assembly GCA_028291285.1). The sequence continues at coordinate 778 of JAQGIJ010000237.1, forward strand.
GCTGGCCGCCGTTGGCGAAGGGGGCGTAGGCCTGGGCCATCTCCAGCGGCGAGACCTGGCTGGTGCCGAGCGCCATCGCCGGGTCGGTGTTCACCTGGGAGAGGATCCCCAGCCGGTGGGCGGTCGCGGCGACGTTCGGCCGGCCCACCTGGTCGGCGAGCCGGGCCGCAACGGTGTTGATCGACTGGGCCAGCGCCTGCTGCAGGGTGATGGGCCCCAGGAATCCCTCTTCGAAATTGCGCGGCGACCAGTTGGCGATGGTGACCGGCTCGTCGACCACCGGGCTGTCGGGCGTCAGCCCCGTCTCCAGCGCCGTCAGATAGACGAACGGCTTCCAGGACGAGCCGGCCTGGCGGCGCGCGTCCGCGGCCCGGTCGTACGGGCTGGTGGCATAGTCGGTCCCGCCGACGAAGGCGCGGATCCGGCCCTGGCCGTCGACCGAGACGACGGCGGCCTGCTGCACGCCCTGCTTGGCGTAGCGCGCCGCCGTGGCGCGGGCGGCGTCGGCTGCGGCCGCCTCGAGCGGCAGGTCGAGGGTGGTCTCGACGACCAGGTCCTGGCGCGGCTGGCCGACCAGCCGGCGCGTCTCGCCGTCCAGCCAGTCGAGGAAGTACTGGGCCGGCGCCGTGGGGGCGGTCTTCCAGACATGCGGGGTCTGGGCGAGCGCCTTGGCGCGCTGGGCGGGCGTTATGGCGCCGCTCTCGACCATGGCGCCGAGCACGATCCGGGTGCGCTCGGCCGAGGCTTCCGGATGGTCGGCCGGGTCGTAGCCCGCCGGCGACTTCGGGATCGCCGCCAGCATGGCCGCCTCGCGGACGGTGAGCTTGGCGGCGGGTTTGTTGAAGTAGCGCTCCGAGGCCGCCTCGAGGCCGTAGGCGCCGGAGCCGAAGTAGATCCGGCTCAGGTAGAGCCCCAGGATCTGCTCCTTGGAATAGGTCCGCTCCAGCTGGATGGCGTAGAGCAGCTCGTCGGCCTTCCGCTCCAGGGTGCGGTCGGAGCTGAGATAGAGGTTGCGCGCCAGCTGCTGGGTGATGGTCGAAGCGCCCTGGGCGGCGCGGCCCTTGCTGATGTCGCTGACGATGGCCCGGGCGATGCCCAGGGCGTCGAAGCCGCTGTGCTGGTAGAAGCGCCGGTCCTCCACGGACACGAAGGCGGCCGGCACGTAGGCGGGCAGGCGCGCCAGGTTCACCGGCGCAGCGTAGCGGCCGCCGCGCACCCCCAGGATCGCGCCCGAGCGGTCGACGTAGGTGATCTGCGGGTCGCGCCGGAGCGGCGGAAGGTTCGGCAGCTGCGGCGTCGGAAGCGACAGCGACAGGGCGGCGAGCGCGGCGGCGATCACGCGGTTGGCTCCTCGGGCGACGCCCCCCAGCGTCGATCCTCAAGCCTCCTTCTGTAGAGTTGCGCGCCTAACCGAAAGATAATTCGCGGTCATGCGACCCTGAGGACAGGGCCGCCGCAATCGGAACCCTGGCCATAAGCGGCCGTTGAGGTTTTCGCCGCCGTGGGGGATACGGCCTCGTCACCCGTCCACGACGACGCGGGCATGGAGCTGTCGATGAGCCTGACGCTGGAGCAACACCTTGCGCGCGAGGCCGAGCCGCGGCTGGCGGCGCTGATCGGCGCCCTGGTCGCCGGCTGCGAGGAGATCAGCGCGGCGGTGCGGCGCGGCGACGTCATGGGCGCGCTCGAGAGCCAGAACGTCCAGGGCGAGGTGCAGAAGAAGCTGGACGTGCTGTCCAACGACATCCTGCTGGGCGCCTGCGCCAAGGCGCCGTCCCTGGCGGCGATGGCCTCCGAGGAGATGGACGACATCCACCCGGTCCGGCCCCTCGCCCCCGCGGGCGGCTACCTGCTGCTGTTCGACCCGCTCGACGGCTCCAGCAACATCGAGGTCAACGTCTCGATCGGCACCATCTTCTCCGTCCTGCCCGCGCCGGCGGTCGAGGCCGAGCGTCCGGCCAGCGCCGCCGACTTCCTGCAGAGTGGCCGCAATCAGGTCGCAGCGGGCTATGTGATCTACGGCCCGCAGACCACGCTCGTGCTGACCCTGGGCCAGGGGGTGAGCGCCTTCACCCTCGATCCGGCGAGCGCCGAATGGGTGCAGACGGCCGAGCGCATCGCCGTGCCGGCCGAGACCAAGGAATACGCCATCAACGCCTCCAACATGCGCCATTGGGCCCAGCCCGTGCGCACCTACGTGGAGGAGTGCCTGGCCGGCGAGACCGGCCCGCGCGGCAAGAACTTCAACATGCGCTGGGTCGCCTCGATGGTCGCCGATGTGCACCGCATCCTGATGCGCGGCGGCGTCTTCCTCTATCCGTGGGATGCGCGCGAGCCGGACCGGGCGGGCAAGCTTCGCCTGATGTACGAGGCCAATCCGATGGCCCTGCTGGTCGAGCAGGCGGGCGGTGCGGCCTTCGACGGGCACGGCCCGACGCTGGACGCCCGGCCCACCGGCCTGCACCAGCGCGTCTCGGTGATGCTGGGCTCGAAGACCGAGGTCGAGCGGCTGGTCCGCCTGCACGCCGAGGCGCTGCAGCCGGCCTGATCGCGGCGCCGTAGAAGAGGCGTTCTGCCGCCTCGACATCGCCGGCATCTTGCAGTCTTTGTCCCCGCGCGCGCCGCGCACCCACCTTCAAGGAGCTGCCACTTGGCCCAGGACGACCGCGCCAATCGCACGGCCAAGGCCGCCGCCGCGGCGGGCCGGCTCGAGCTCACGGTGGTGGTGCCGACCTTCAACGAGGCCGCCAACGTCGAGCCCCTGGTGCGCAAGCTGGACGCGGCCCTCGAGGGCGTCGAGTGGCAGGCGATCTTCGTCGACGACGACTCGCCCGACGGCACGGCGGCGGCGGTGAAGGCCATCGCCGCCCGGGACCGCCGAATCACCTGCATCCGTCGGGTGGGCCGCCGCGGCCTGGCCGGCGCGGTGATCGAGGGCGCGCTGGCCAGCGCCGCGCCCTTCGTGGCGGTGATCGACGGCGACCTGCAGCATGACGAGGCCCTGCTGCCGGCCATGCTGAAGATCCTGCGCGGCGGCCAGACCGACATGGTGATCGGCAGCCGCTACCTGGAGCCCGAGGCGCGGGTGGTGAGCGGGCTGGACGGGCGCCGCGCCTGGGGCAGCCGCTTCGCCAACTGGCTGGGCCGGCGGGCGCTTTCGGTGGCGCTGACCGACCCGGTGAGCGGCTTCTTCATGGCCAGGCGCGAGGTGATCGACCAGGTCGCGCCCAAGCTCTCGGCGAGCGGCTTCAAGGTGCTGTTCGACATCATCGCCTCCCAGGTCCAGCCGCTGCGCTTCGTGGAGCTGGGCTACGACTTCCGCCCCAGGCTGGCCGGCGAGAGCAAGCTCGATAACGGCGTCGTCGCCCAGTACCTCAGCCTGCTGGGCTCGAAGATGACCCGCGACCTGATCTCGCCGCGCGCCCTGATGTTCGGGGTGGTGGGCGCCGGCGGGGTGCTGGTGCACCTGACGGTGCTGACCGCCACGCGCCATCTGGGGCTGGCCTTCAGCTACGCCCAGACCCTGGCGGCGGTCACGGCCATGACCTCGAACTACCTGGTCAACAATGCCGTGACCTACCGCGACCGCCGCAAGCGCGGGCTCGCGCTGGTGACCGGCTACATCCGTTTCTGCCTCTTCTGCAGCGCAGGCCTTGCGGCGAACGTTGCGGTCGCCACCCTGCTGCGCCAGTACGTGCCGAACGATGCCGTCGCCGGGATCGCGGGCGCGGCCGTGGGGGCGGGATGGAATTACGTGACGACGTCGCTGGCGGTGTGGTGAGGCCGGCGGGCCCGTCGGCGGGCTCGCGCCTCCTTCTCACCGCCCTCATCCTCACCGCGCTTCGGCTGGCGTTCGCCGGCGCGATCCACCTCACCGAGGACGAGGCCTACTACCGGCTGTGGGCCCAGCACCTGCAGGCGGGCTATCTAGACCACCCGCCGATGATCGCCTGGTGGATCCGGCTGGGCGAGCTGGTGGCGGGCGACACCCCGCTGGGCGTGCGCCTGCTGCCGAGCCTGGCGACCGGCGCCACCACCTGGCTGCTGGGCGACACCGTCCGGCGGATCGGGCTCTCGGAGCGGACCGCCTGGCGCGCGGCGCTCTGGTACAACGCCACCTTCACCATCGCGCTCGGCGGCATGCTGGCCACGCCCGACACGCCGGCCTGCTTCTTCTGGACCATCTGCCTCTGGTGCCTGGCCCGTCTCTGGCAGAGCCGCAACGGCCTGTGGTGGGTGGCGGCAGGCCTCGCCGCGGGCCTGTGCTGCCTGTCGAAATACTCCGGCCTCTTCCTGGCGCCCGGCGTGCTCGTCTGGCTGCTGGTGGCGCCCGGCGGCGTGGCCGAGCTGAGGCGGCCGTGGCCCTGGCTCGCCGCCCTGGCCGCCGTGGCGGCCTTCTCGCCGAACATCGCCTGGAATGCGACCCACGGGTGGCTCACCTTCGACAAGCAGTTCGGCCGGGTCGGCGGCCACGGCCTCCACCTGGACCGCCTGCCGGAGTTCCTGGTCACCCAGTTCCTGCTGCTGAACCCGCTGATCGCCATTCAGGCCGGCTTCGGCGCGGCCTGGGCCTGGCGCCAGCGGCGCGACCCAATGGGCGCCCGCACGCTCCTGCCGCTGGCGCTGGCCGCCCCCTTCGTCCTCTACCTCGCCGTCCACAGCCTGCACGACCGGGTGCAGGGGCACTGGCCGGCGCCCGCCTTCGGCGCGCTGGCGATCTGCGCGGCCATGGCCGCCGAGACCAGCCCGGTCTGGCTGAGGCGCGCGACGCCGATCCTCGGTCTCGGCCTCTCCGGCCTGCTCCTGCTGCACGCCGGGCTGCCGCGCTCGGGCTACGCCAGCGTGTTCGATCCCACCCTGGCGCTGCGCAACTGGGGGACCTTCGCGCGCGACGTGGAAACGCTTCGCCGACAGCAGGGGGCGGCCTGGGTCGGGGTCGAGAGCTATGGGGTGCTGGCGCAGCTTCGGACCGAGCACCGCATCCAGGCGCCGCTGATCCAGATCGTCGAGCGCGACCGCTATTTCGACTGGGACCGCGGCGGCGACTTCAGCCAGCCCGGCCTGGTGCTCGACCTCGACCGGCGCATCCACGAGGAGCAGCTGAGGCGCTGCTTCGTCTCTGTGCAGCCGGCGGGCGCGCTCGACCGCGGGCCGAACCCCGGCCCGGCCAGCCGCTACACCGTATTCCGGGTGCAGGGCCCGCGGCGCGACCTCATCCGCCAGGGCTGTCCCTGGAAATCCTAGAGCCATCCGCGATCAGCGGCAGGATCGCGCCCAGCAGGTGGTAGAAGGAGGTGGCCGGCGCCGGCTCCTCGACGCAGGCGCGCGCCGCCGTCAGCTTGTCGCGCCAGGTCCCGCGCCGCGGCGTCGCCAGATAGCGCATCAGCCCGCGCGCGGCGCGCACCGCCTCCTCCTGCAGACCGAAGGCCAGCGCGACCTTCAGGTACTCCGTCTGGGCCCACAGGCGGGTCGCAGCGTCGCGCACGCTGAGGTCGGGCCAGAGCGCGTTCACGGCGACCTCGGCCGCGGCGTCGACCCCGCGCAGGCCGGTGGCGAAGAGCGCGCGCGCGACGTGGCGGGCGTCCTCGCGCCCGCGCAGACCGCCCCAGCGGTCCAGCAGCCAGGCCCATTCAAACTGGTGGCCAGGCTCGATCAGCTGGCCGCCCCCTTCGCCGAGCGGGCGCCAGTCCGCGTCGAAGAACTCGCGAAGCACGCCGGCCGCCGGGTCGACGAAGCGGCCGAGCGCAAGCTCGGCGACCGCGTCGGACAGGGCCGCCCAGTGTCCCTGGCCCGCGGCCTCCCAGGCGAGCGCCGCCTCCAGCAGGTGCATGTGGGCGTTGGCCTGGAAGGGCTGGCCGCCCGCCTCGCGGTAGCCGCCCGCCGGGTGGCGCAGGGCCTCCAGGGCGCTCAGCAGCGCCTGCGCTTCCGCGGCATGGCCGCCTTCCGGGCGCAGCCGGTGCAGCGCGGACATGGCCAGCAGCGAAAAGGCCTGCTCGTAGAGGGCAGGCGTGGGATCGGTGATCACGCCCTGCGCGTCCGCCGCGCGGGCGAAGAGCCCGTCCGCCCGCCGATAGTGGCTGCGGTAGAATCCGTAGGCGCGCTCGGCGATCCTGCCGTAGTCCGCGCCGAAACCGGCCTCGGCCGCCGTGGCGTAGACCCAGATCTGCCGCGCCTGCACCCGGGCGCGGCGCGGCGCCGGCCAGGCCTCGCCCTCGACGCTCAGCGCCTCCTGAAAGCTGCCCCGCGCAGGATCGAGCCCTGCCGTGCTCCAGAGCGGCAGCGCCGCCTGCGACAGCCAGGCGCCCAGCTCGGCGGCGGCCTCGGCAAGGGTGCGGAAGGGGGGCGGCATCGGCGCCCAGATAGCCGACGCGCCCGGGCAAGGCCATGCACCTGTCGTTCACCGCCGCGCGGCGGCTGCCCGGCCGCAGGCGCCGGAAGGGCCCGTCCGCCTCCGGCAGGGCCGAACGACGCCGCCTGCGTCGCCACCACACGAGGACTTCGCCTGCCGGCTAACTTCTCGCTATGAGAAGCGTGCAAACATGAGGCCTGCTGCCATGCAGGTGGGTGGGACGTGATGTCGAAGATATTTCCGGTGATCCTCTCGGGAGGCTCGGGCTC
>JAQGIJ010000255.1 GCA_028291285.1 Phenylobacterium sp.
GACATCCTGGTCAACAACGCCGGCCTGATGCGCGGCGGCGGCGAGATCGCCGCGCCTGTGGAGACGGAGTTCGACCGCCTGCTTGGCGTGCACTTCAAGGGCGCGCTGGGGACCATGTCCGTGGCGATCCCCGACATGCAGGCGCGCGGATGGGGCCGCGTCATCAACACCGTCTCCGAGGTCGCGCTGGACGCGCGCTTCCCGGGCGCGGGCTACGCCTATGGCGTGGCCAAGGCTGCGATCTGGTCGGCGACGCTTGCCGCCGCCCACGAGACCCGGGGCTCGGGCGTGACGGTGAACGCGATCTCGCCGGGCGCGCGCACGCGGGTCAACGAGAGCCTGCTCGACGCCGGCTTCCGCGGCCAGCCCGCCGACCTGGACCTCAGGCCCGAGCACGTCGCCGAAGTGGCGGCCTGGCTGTGCTCGGACGAAGCCGCCGACGTGAGCGGCCGGATCCTGCACGCCGCCGGCGGCCAGGTGCGGGAATACCAGACGACCCGCTCGAAAACCGACCTCGCGCTACGCGTCGTGGCCGCGATCGGCCCGGCCTGAGGCGGCCCTCTCGGCCTATTCGCCCGCCGGCGCCTTAGCCGGCTTGGCCGCAGAAGCCGCTGGCGTCGGGGTGCGGATGTCTCCCGTGGCCTTCAGCGCGGCCAGCTGCTCGGGCGTGTAGCCCAGCCAGCCGAGGATCTCCTCGGAGTGTTCGCCCAGGCCCGGCGCCAGCTTGTAGGGCGGCAGCTGCGAGCCGCTGATCCGCACCAGCCGCGCCAGCTCGCGGACCTTGCCCTTTTCCGGGTGGTGGGTCTCGGTGACCCGACCGATCTTGCGCTGGGCGGGGTCGTTCAACAGCTGGCGCACCGCCTCGCGCCCGACGGGCTGGACCAGGGGGACGCCAGAGCCCTTGAAATGCTCCAGCCATTCCACCGTGCTGCGGCCTTCGAAGGTGTTGCGTAGCAGGTCATCGAGGAACCCACGGCTCTCGCGCCGGCCCCCGGGCGTGGCGAAGCGAGCGTCGCCCAGCAGGTCGAGCCCGAGACGGGCCTCCAGGCCACGGATCTCCTCGTCGCTGCGCGCGACCAGGCAGAGGTAGCCGTCAGAGGTCCGATAGAGGCTCTCCAGCGCCTCCGTGCCCATCTGCAGCACGTCGAGCCGCCCCGCGCCCACCGCCTCGCCGTCGCCCGTGCGCGGCAGGTGTGCGACCATACCGAGGGCGGCGTTCAGCTGCGGGTTCTCGCAGTAGGCGGCCTTGCCGGTGCGCCGTCGATCGAGCAGGGCGATCAAGGCGCCGATCCCGCCGAGCAGGCCGTTGCCGGGGTCCTCGTTGCCGACAGATGGCAGCGGCTCGTTGTACTGCCCCGCTACCTCGTACGACGCGCCCACATACCCCGACATCATCGGGGCGAAGCTCTGCCGCATCGCGGACGGGCCGGTCGAGCCCCAGCCCGGGGCATAGAGGTAGATGACGTCCGGATTGACCTGACGCACCTGATCGCGGCCCAGCCCCAGCCGCTCGGCCGCGCCGGGACGCATGTTGTGGTGCACCAGGTCGGCCCACTTGATGAGCGCCTCGATCGCCGGGCGCATCGCCGACGACTTGAGGTTCGCCGCAAGCGAGCGCTTGCCCGCCTGGGCGGCGAAGAAGGGCCGTTCGATCCCGCGCAGCTGGTCGCCGGCGGTGGGCTCGAGCTTGATTACGTCGGCGCCGAAATCGGCCAGCAGGCGCGACGAGAACGGACCGGCGTAATAGGCCCCGAAGTCGAGGACCTTGACGCCCTGCAGCACTGGCCGCGGGTCGGGCTCGGCCGGCGGGACAGCAGGAGCCCAGGGCGAAGGCTCGGCCGGCGCCCGCAGTTCGGCGAGCACCGCGGCGGTGTCGCGGCCGGGCTCGGGGGCGGCAGCTGGCGGCGGCGGCGGCTCGTCGTTGAAGCGGACTCCGGAGGCCACCTGCAGCGTCTTGCCGAGGCGCGCGTCGTCCACTTCGACCACCATCCCGTTGTGCCGGGTCTGAGGCTGGTCGAAGGACCGGGTCGGCGGCAGGTGCTCCACCGCGCAGATGTCCGCCTCCATCAGGCGCTTGACCCAGTAGTCGCGCGGCTGGGAGGCGAAGATGCCGTGGATCGCCCCTTCCAGGGCTTCGGACTCTTCCTCGCTCAGCGGCGTGCCCATGTCGAACCCACCCTGGATCGGCTTGATCTTGTCCGACAGGCCCAGGACCTCCATCAGCCGGCTGAAGGCGCCCAGGGCGCCGGTGTGGATGCCGAGATACTCACCGTCGCCGCACAGGAACGAGCGGGTGATCAGGCGATTGCGCGAGCGGCTGAGCATCGCCCGTGGGTCGTTCGCCTGGGCGCTGGTGGCGTCCGCCGAGGCGTCGGACTCGCCCCACAGCATCTGGTGGAAGACGAGCGCGCCGTCGAGCATCGAGGTCTCGACCCGCCGCGCCGCGCCGTCCTCGCCGCGCCGGTGCAAGGCCGCGAGGATGCCGACCACCGCAAGCTGCGCGGCCCCGGTGCTGGCGAACGGGAGAGCTGCGAAGATGGGGCCGTCCCGGTGCCCGGCCTGGTAGGCCATGGTCCCCACCAGCGCGTGCACCAGCGGCTCGTAGGCCGGCAGGTCGCCGCGCGGGTCGTCCGTCCCGAAGCCGGTCAGCGAGCAGTAGATCAGCTGCGGACTGCGGGCGCGCAGCTGATCGAAGCCCAGGCCGTAGGATTCAACCTCACCCGGCCGCCAGCCCTCGATGAAGACGTCGGCGCGTTCCGCGAGACGCGCGATCGTCTCGCGGTCCTCCGCCTTCGCCACGTCCAGAACGATGCTGCGCTTGCCGCGGTTAAAAACCGCCGCCGCGCCGGGTTCGCGATCGCGGGTCGGATCGCCGCCCGGCGGCTCGACCCAGATGACTTCCGCGCCGTAGTCGGCGAGCAGCCAGCTGGCCTGAGGGCCCGCCGTTCCCTGCGAGCAGTCCACCACGCGCAGCCCCGCCAGCGGTCGTGACATCACCATTCTCCTGGAAAGACCTGCCGCCGAGGGCCTGCAGATCGTAAGCTGTCGGTTCGGTGTACTATTATTGCTCTCCGCGTCAACGCCGGACCGGACGCCGGGACATCGGCGTGTCTCACGATGTGCCGGTTGACTCCGACGCCAGCCGCTCCCGGACCAGCGCCTGCAGGGCCGATTTCCTGACCTTGCCGGAGCCGGTGAGCGGGAACTCCTCCGCCCCGAGCGCAAGGAAGAACTTCGGGACCTTGTACGACGACAGCCGGGTGCGAAGCTCGGCGCTCATAGCGGCGCGATCGAGCCGTTCGCCCGGCCGCATCTCCACCGCCGCGACGAGCAGGGTGTCGCCGGGTTTCAGGTCGATCCCCACGACGGCGGAACGGGCGATCTGGGGCAGGCTGTTGAGGGTGAGCTCGACCTCCAGCGGCGCGACGTTCGCGCCATGCACCTTGATCATTTCTCCCATGCGTGCCGAGAAGGCGAGATAGCCTTCCTCGTCCAGCCGGCAGAGGTCGCCGGTCGGGTAGAGCCCCTCGGGCGTGAAGGTCTCAGACCGCTCCTTCTTGTAGAGACCCTGCATCAGGCTGTAGCCGCCGACGAGCAGTTCGCCGACCTCGCCGGCCGGGAGCGGCTCGCGGGTCGTCGGATCGACGATCACCAGGACCTCGCCCGGCACCGGCCGCCCGTTATATCTCGGCCGATCGGGCGGCAGCAGCTCGTCGGGCGCTAGCGAGGTGTGCGCCCCCAGCATCTCGGTCATGCCGAAGGCCCGCGCGAAACGCTCCCACGCGATGTGCTGCGGCGGGTCCCGCAGGCCGGGCCCCTCGGGATTGAGACAGCGCACGCCGGTCTCGGTGCGCCGGGCGATTGCGCATACGTCCAGGCTGAGCCGATAGATCTCGTAACCCGCCGCCGCCAGGGCCGTGTCCTCGCTCAGCGCCGCGAACCAGCCCTCGTCTCCGGTGATGGCCGTCGCCCCCTCGCTCTCGATGATCTTCAGCGCTGCGGCGGGCGAGTTGTCGGGCGGCGTGATCAGCGTACAGCCGGTGTGCAGGGCGTGGAACAGGGTCGCCGACAGCCCGGCCACCCAGAAGGCGGGACGGATCGAGATGATGCGGTCGCCGGCGCCTGCGGCCCAGTAGCGGTGACCCATCTGGTAGGAGTGGCGGACCATCGGACCATGCCCGTGGACCACGCCCTTCGGATGGGCGGTGCTACCCGAAGTGTGGATCATGCAGAGGGGGTCGGCCGGTGTGACGTTAGCTTCGACGGCGGCGAGGAAGGCCTCGTCGATCTCGGGCCGGGCGTCGGCGAGCGCGTGCAGAGTTTCGAACGCCGGCTTGGCCCATGGCCGCGTCTGTGCGCCCCAGGTGAAGATCTGGCGCAGGTAGGGCGCTTCTCGCAGAACCAGGCGCCGGTCGCCCGATTGGCCGGCGAGCTCCGGAAAGGCCTGCTCGAGACGCGCCAGATAGTCGTGACTGAGGTAGCGGTCCACGGTGATCAGGATGTCAATGTCGGCGTGGCGCAGCACCCAGGCTGCC
>JAQGIJ010000275.1 GCA_028291285.1 Phenylobacterium sp.
CGCGGAAGGTGTAGGTGGCCTTGGCGTTGAACGCGCCGCCTGGCAGGTCCCAACGATAGCCCACCCAGGCCGAGCCGGTGACCTTCGGCATGGCGGGCGGCGTCTTGCCGTTGATGTCCTGAGCCGCCGCGGCGATCGCGGTCCAGCAGGCCGGATTGAAGAACTGCCCGCCGAATGCGCAGGGGCCGGCCGGGTTATTGACGATCGCATTGCGGATCGTCGAGTTGACGGTCTTGTAGGTTCCGTCGACCTCGCCGTGAGTCAGCGAGACGTTTCCGCCCATTCGCAGGTGGTCTTCCAGGCCCACGTACTGGACCTCGGCCTCAAGCCCGTAATCGCGGATCTTCGGGATGTTCACAATCCCCGAGGAGAAGGGGAAGGGGTCCGTCTCGATATACTGGAAGTTCTTCTGGATGTAGTAGAAGGCCGCGAGGTTGACGCGCAGGGTGCGGTCGAGGAAGTAGTTCTTCGCCCCGAGTTCGAAGGCGTCGTTCGTCTCGGGCTTGAAGGTCGGCCCGATGATGAAGAAGCCGCTGCCGTTGACGCCGCCGGGCTTATAGCCCCGCGAGTAGCTGGCGTAGGCCATGTTGTCCGGCGTGAGGTCGTAGTCGGCCTCGAGTCGCCAGGTCGGCTTGGAGCCCGTGTCGCGGTTGATCACCGTGCTCTTGCCGAAGGCGCTGAAGTTGTAACTGATGTCGCGGAAGCTGTCGTGGTTCCAGCGCGCGCCGGCGGTGATCCGCAACTGGTCGGTGGCGTGGTACGTCGCCTGGCCGAACACCGAGTAGGATCGCCGCAGCACGTGCGAGATGTTGCCGTAGGCCAGGTTCGAGGGCGGGTTCGAGCTGATGCCGGGCCCGGGAGTCAGCTCCGCCTGGGTCGGGGGCGGGCCGCCGAAACGTTGGAACTCGATGACGTACTGCTTGCTCGCCTGGTAGAGGGCGAAGGCGCCGACGATCCAGTCCAGCTTCGAGCCGGCCGGCGAGAGGATGTCGAACTCCTCGGTGTAGTTATGCACGTGGGTGTTCCACGCCGCCACGTCGTCGTAGGCGTTGAGCAGGGCATAGGTGCTGCGCGAGCCGTTCAGGCGCTGCACGTGGTCCAGCCCCTGGTAGGCGGTGACCGAGCGGACGGAGAACAGCGGCCCGTCCCACTGCAGGTTCAGGTGGTAGAGCTGGCTCTCCAGCGCGAAGTGCCCGGCATAGTCCTGGGTGACGTGGCGCGGATCGGGATCCGGATCGTTGATGTTCTTCTGAGCATCGCCGTGCTGGTTCGACTTGTAGAGCTGGGCGGTCAGCGTCGCCGAGAAGTTGTCGCGCGGCTTCCAGAGGATGGCGGCCTTCACGCTGCCGTCGTGGGCGTCGTCCAGGCGGAACGGCGCAAGCGTGGTCACCTTGGTGAAGCCCTCGTGGTCGAACTTCTGGATCGACGCGCGGATCGCGACGGTGTCGCTCACCGGGATGTTCACCGCCAGGCGTTCGCGGAGCAGGTTGTAGGTCCCGTAGCTGACGTCCGCGTTTCCCTCGAAGACGTTCAGCCGCGGCTGCCGGGTGTTGATGTTGATCGCCCCCCCGATCGAGCTCTGGCCGTATAGCGCACCTTGCGGTCCGCGCAGCACCTCGATCCGGTCGATGTCGAAGAGGGTCTCACCAAGCGAGATGGTGTTGGCGATGTAGACGCCGTCGACGAACTGGGCGACGCCCGGCACCGTGGTCAGGCTGTTCTCCGGCGTGGCCGAGCCCACGCCGCGGATCGTCACCAGGTTCTCGAATCCGGCGGTCTTGGTGGTCTGCAGGCTCGGCACCTGGCCGTTCAGCCCGTTGATGTTGGTGATGAAGTTCTCGTCCAGCGTCCTGGCCGGCACCGCGGTGATGGCGTCGGGCGTGCGCTGCACGTCGGTGCCGCGCCGCTCGGCGGTGACGATCACCGTGTCCAGCACCGTGCCCGGACTGGCCGCGGTTCGGGTCTGCGCCGCCGCGGCGGTGTCAATGCACGCAGCAATTGCAAAGACGCAGGTCGAAAACATTAGTTTGCGCTTCATGCGCAGCGATCCACTGGACATTGCCCCTCTCAATTCAAGCTTGACGCGTTATACGTGAGACTAGTCCGCGCGGCTGCTTCCTATTGAGCTTATCGCGCGATCCAGCCCAGAATCTGCACTCTGGCCCACAATAAGCCCAATTGTTAGGCTTGTCGTGCAAATAATCAGCAGACCGAAGCCTGCGAGGAGTGCGCCGAGCTACACGGCGAGTCCGGGCCTATCTGGACCCACCCACCGCGAACACTCGCGAATAGGCGTATCGCTGAGTGGATCAACTGTAACGAAAGAAAAAGTTGCTCACCCGAAGACGCATCTTCGGGCGGCGCCGCTCGTCCCCTCGGCGGGGGAGCGCATTGTCGACGCCCGCGGCGGACCTTCAAGCGATTCTGCGCGGCGCCGTCAAAAATTGCGGAGCCCCCCTTGGGCCCCGTCGTCGCAGCCGGTCAGGCCGGCTCGGCCTTGCGTCCCCAGACCTCGCGCGCCTTTTCGTACACGCCCTGGTCGTGGGAATATTCGATCGTGTTGCCGTCCGGATCCTTGATGAAGCAGACGTAGCCGATCTGCTTGGGCATCTGGACCGGGCCGAACGCCAGCGAGCCCTCGGCCTTCGCCCGGGCGGCGATCTCGTCGACCGCCTCCTTGCTGGCGGCCTCGATGCCGATGTGGGCGAACGGGCCCATCGGCAGGTGGGGCGCAGGCGCGAACGGGTCGTGGCCTTCGTAGAACTGGCCGAGCACCAGGATGAACGGCGCGTCGGGCTGGCTGGGATCGCCCAGCCAGGCGTTCTTGCCGTCCTCGTCCTCGCCGCGCGCCAGCAGGCGCAGGTGGGTGAATCTCTCGTACCAGGCGATGGAGGCGTCGATGTCCTTCACCGCCAAGGCGATGTGGGTCCAGGTGGTCCGCTGAGGACGGACGGAGTGGTTCGACGGGCCGGCCATGTCGGGCGCCTCTCGGGACATCTGGAGGTCAGGCTAGACGCGCGCGCGACGGGCGGCTTGCCCATAGGCGCACGATAAATTTGCGAGCCCGCGGAAATTGGCCAGCCACGGGCCCCAGGTGGGTCATGGCGCGGTCGGCAGCTTGTGCATCCGGCCTGTGTGATAGACGAGCGGCGGCGTGGCCGAGCGGTGGTCGGTGCGCACGCCCTGGCCGACGATGACCAGGTGGTCGCCGGCCGTGATGATCTCGTGCACGACGCAGTCGATGAAGACGGGCGCCGCGTCGAGCTGCGGCGCGCCGCCGCCCTCCGCGCGGAAGGCGAGGTCCTCGAAGCGCTCGGCCTCGGGCGTGAAGGCGAACCGGCGGGCGAGGTCCTGGCCGTCCTCGCCCAGGATGTTCACACCGAACACGCCGCAGACCGGAATCGCGCGGCACATGGGGTTCTTCAGGTCCAGGCAGACCAGCAGCAGCGGCGGCTCGAGCGACACCGAGGAGAAGGCGCTGACCGTCGAGCCGAACGGCGCGCCGTCGACCCAGCTGGTGACCACGGTCACGCCGGACGGGAAGCTGCCCATGGCCGCGCGCCATTCGGCGGGGCCGGGCAGGTTGGCCGCTGCGGAGACTAGCTGACCGGCCATGGCGTGCGGTTCGGAAGGCCCGTGCGGGCGATGACGGCCTGGCCCGCCTGGCGGGCGTCGGCCAGGAGCTTGGCCTCGTCGATCCAGGTGGCGCGGCCGCCGTCCAGCCGCCGCACCCCGTCGACCCAGACGCTGTGGACGCCGGAGGACGGTGCGGCGAAGGCGAGCTGGCTCACGGCGTCGAACACCGGGCCGCCCCAATCCGGGAGCTCGGTGTCGTGCAGCACGATGTCGGCCTTCTTGCCCGGCTCCAGCGAGCCGATCAGGTGCGACAGGCCCATGGCGCGCGCGCCGTTGAGCGTCGCCATCTCCAGCACCTCGGTGGCCGGGATCAGGTCCTGGTCGCAGCGGGCGTCGCGGAACAGGCTGGCCATCAGCCGGCCCGAGGCCAGGATGTCGGCGGCCATGCCGTCGGTCCCGAGCATCAGGGCCACGCCGCTCGCCAGCATCTCCGGGAAGAGCCCCGAGTGGGCGACCCCGAAGCCGCCCTGCAGGGCCGCGTGCGGGCAGTGGATGGCGCCCGCGCCGGAGGCCACCAGGACGTCGAACTCGCTGCGGTCGATGGCCGCCAGGTGGGTCAGCATCACGCTCTCGCCGAGCACGCCGATGTCGGCCAAATGCTCCAGCGGGCGGCGGTTATATTTGGCCAGGAACCAGTCCGGATCGCCGGTGCGCGGGCTCATGTGCGCCGAGACCCGCAGGCCATGCTGGTCCGCCAGCGCCTTGGCCGCCAGCCAGACTTCGTCGGGATTGGTGGAGTGGCCGACCAGCAGCGGCCAGGCGGAGAGGAGCGCCTCGCCGCCCCGGTCGGGATAGCGCTCGACCTCGCTCTGCAGGATGTCGATGGCCGCCGCCGAGAGCTTCGCCTGGTCCTGGGCGGGATCATAGGCGCGGCCTTCGACCCACTGGCCGACCCGGCCGCGGATGCCGCTCTCGGCCAGGCCCTGCATCACCGCGTCGAGATGGATCACCGTGCCGGCCTCGACGAAGGTGGTCGTGCCGTAGCGGAGCATGGCCAGCGCCGCGGACTGGGCGGCGAGCTTTTCCTCTTCAGGCGTCTGCGCCTTGAAGATCGGGATCACCCACTTCTGCAGCTTGTCGGACCAGCTGTCCTCCGGCGCGCCGCGCAGGAAGCCGCGGGTGAGCGGGTCGCCGGTGATGTGGATGTGGCCGTCGACGAACCCCGGGGTGGCGACGAAGCGGCGACCGTCCAGCGTCTCGCGCGCCTGCACCGCGCGCGACACCGCCTCGCGCTTGCCGACGGCGACGATGCGGTCGCCGGCGATGGCCAGCGCGCCGTCCTCGATCACCTGGCGTTCGGCGTTCATGGTGATCAGGGTGGCGCCGGCGATCAGCAGGTCGGCCTGGAGGAGGGGGGCGCTCATTCGGCGGGCTCACTGGCGGTGCGGACCGGCGGCGCCTTGGCGAGCGCCGGCGGATGCATGAAGAGGGTGGCGGCGAGCATGGCGGCGGTGATCCCCACGCAGAGCCAGAACATGCCGGTGAAGCTGCCCAGGGTGTCGCGGCCCCAGCCGCCGAACGCCGGGCCGATCGCCGCCGAGGTGCTGAGCAGGCACATGATCGAGAAGAGCTCGAGGTTCGGCTTCTTGCCGAAGTACTGGAAGAGCAGCATGGTCGAGGCCAGGAGCGAGAGGCCCAGGCCCACGCCGACCCCCACCGCATAGACCATCATCAGCCCCCAGCCGCTGGCCAGCGCCAGGCCCGCGGTGCCGGCGGTCAGCGCCAGCAGCGAGGCGATCATCAGGGTCTTGGCCGAGACCTTCTCGCCGACCACCCCGCCCAGCACCGAGACCCCGGCGCCGATCAGCGCCTCGAGGCTCAGCATGGCGGCGGCGGCCTTGGCGTCCACGCCGCGCTCGGTCAGGTGCTCGACGGCGAAGCCATGCGCGGTGGTGTTGATCAGCAGGAAGGTCGTGTAGCCGCCGACGATCACATAGAACTGCGGGGTCGCCAGCGCCCGGCGCACCGTCCAGTCCTTCAGTCCCTCGAGCACCCCTGCCGGGCCCTCGATTTCCGGGGCGGCGGCGGCATGATGGCTCTCGTCGCGCTTGCCGGGCGTGGTCAGGATGGCGAAGACCCCCGCCGCCAGCGCCATCACCACGAAGACCACCCAGTAGGGCCGCCAGCCGTGGGTCACCTCGTGCACGCCGACGTACATCAGGGGACCCGCCACCTGGCCAAGCGCGCCGATGGTGAAATAGGCCCCCAGCGCGGTCGACCGGTTCTTGAAGAGGTCGGTGAGCACGTGGGTGCCGGGCACCGTGCTCACCAGGGCGAAGGACAGGCCGATCAGCACTGTGCCGGCGAAGTAGAGCCAGACGCTGTGGGTGATCGCCATGCAGCCGAAGCCCGCGGCCATGGCGACCGTGCCGGCCGCCATGGTGCCGCGCACGCCGATGCGGCGGATCAGCACCGCGGGCAGAAGGCTCGCCAGCCCGCACGCCAGGCCCAGGAGGGTGTAGCCGAAGCCCGCCTGGGTCCAGGTCCAGTGCAGCTCGGCCACCATGGCGGGCAGCACCACGCCGAGCGAGGAGAAGGCGCCCGCCGCGACCACGAAGAAGATCAGGCTGACCGCGGAGAAGGTGAACCAACGCAAGGCGGGGGCGGCGGGCAAGGGCGGCTACTCGCGGGTGAAGTTTGCGGGGATCTGCGGATCGGCTCCCGCCTTCCCCCAGAGGACGATCTCGTTGCCCCAGGGATCGCGGAAGGCGTGGTTGAAGCCGTTGAATTCCTTCCAGTAGTGGTTGCGCCACAGCTCGGTCGCGCCGCGCTCCACGGCGCGCGCCATGATGTCCTCATAGGACTGATCGTCGCCCACCAGAATCCAGATGCGGGCCTTGCGGCCGTTGGTCGCGAGCTCACGTGGCTCGACGCCGGCGGGATCCGGGTGCGGCCGGGCGTTCTCGGCCTTGAAGATCCCAAGGTGCAGGTTGCCGATCTGGCTGTCCGTGCCGTCGGGGTTCTTGAAGTTGCCGCCCGGGACCATGCGGTGGAAGACCCCCAGCGGACGCGCGTCGTCCTGCCAGCCGAACACCTCGGCGTAGAACT
>JAQGIJ010000285.1 GCA_028291285.1 Phenylobacterium sp.
GGCTTCCGAAGCGGCGGCCAGAACTATCGCGGATCGACCTCGGTGGAGTCGTTCCAGCCCTTCCTGCCCGAGAAGGTCAACGAGTACGAGATCGGCCTGAAGAGCGAATGGTTCGACCGGACGCTGCGCCTGAACCTCGCCGCCTACTACGACGACCTGACCGACATCCAGCGCTCGATCATCGTCGCCGTCCCCTCCACCGGCCAGACCTCGACCGTCCAGACCAACGCCGCCAGCGGCAAGATCAAGGGCGTCGAGGCGGAAGGCACTTGGCGGGTCAGCCGCGCCTTCACCCTGAATGGCGCGATCGGCGTCATCGACCCGAAGTACGACGTCTTCCGGGACTTCACCGGCGACCGCTCGGGCGAGGACTGGCCGACGCCGAAGGTGCAGTACAGCGTGAGCGGAACCTATGTGCTGGAAACGCCGGTCGGCGACCTAACCACTTCGGCCACCTGGGCGGGCCGCAGCCGGCAGAACCTCTCGCCGGCGTCGAAGAACAAGGATCAGGTCACCCAGAAGGCCTACGGCCTGTTCGACGCCCGCATAGCGCTCGACATCCGTTCGCAGGACGTGACCATCGCCATCTGGGGCCGCAACCTCACGGACAAGGTCTACAAGGTGGGCGCGGTAAACCTGGAATCCATCGGCTGGAACACCGTGGTGATGGGCGAGCCGCGGACCTATGGGATCGAGATCACCAAGCGGTTCGGTCACCCCTGATCTTCCGCCCGAACCGGTTTCCAGGGGCGGGGATCCAGCGGAGCAGAGTGGAAGCATGGATACGCCGCGACGCGGCCCGTTGAGCGGCCTGCGGGTCCTCGAGTTCGCCGGTCTCGGCCCGACGTCCTTCTGCGGCATGCTGCTGTCGGACATGGGCGCAGACGTCCTGCGCATCGAAAGGCCGCGCGCCGCGCCCTCGCCGCATCCGATCCTGGAGCGGGGGCGCCGCCAGGTCGTGCTCGACCTGAAAGCCCCCGCCGGCCGATCCGCCGCCTGGCGCCTGACCGAGCGCGCCGACATCCTCATCGAGGGCTACCGGCCAGGCGTCATGGAGCGTCTGGGCCTGGGGCCGGACGCGGCGCTGGAGCGCAATCCCCGGCTGGTCTACGGCCGCATGACCGGCTGGGGCCGGGAGGGGCCCTACGCGGCCATGCCGGGCCACGACGTCAACTACGTCGCGCTCACCGGCGCCCTGCACCTGATCGGGACCAAGGCGCGGCCGGTGATGCCGCTGAACCTGGTGGGCGACCACGGCGGCGGAGGCGCCTTCCTCGCCATCGGCGTGCTGGCGGCGCTGAATCATGCCCGAACCACCGGCACGGGCCAGGTGGTGGACGCCGCCATGATCGATGGCGTCTCCATGCTGATGACCCAGACCTGGGGGGCGCTGGCCGACGGCCACTTCCGCGACGAACGCGAGGCCAACACCTCGAACGGCGCCGCCCACTACATGGGCGTCTACGAATGCGCCGACGGCGCCTTCATCAGCTTGGCGAGCTTCGAGCCGCAGTTCTACCGGGCGATGCTCGAAAAGCTCGGCCTGGCCGACGATCCGCTGTTCCAGGCCCAGCATGACCGCGCGCTCTGGCCGGAGCAGAAGGCCCGAATGGCGCAGGTCGTGGCGGGCAGGACCCGCGACGAATGGTGCGCCCACCTGGAGGGCAGCGAGGCCTGCTTCGCCCCCGTGCTGTCGATGCGCGAGGCCGCCGCCCACCCGCACAATCAGGCCAGGGCGGCGTTCGTCGAGCGCGACGGGCGGCTGCAGCCGGCCCCCGCCCCGCGCTTCTCGGCCACCCCCGCCGAGATCCAGGGTCCCCCGCCCGCCCCCGCCGACCACGACGAGGCCGCGCTCGGCGACTGGGGTTTCAGCCCGGCGGAGATCGCCGGCCTCGCCCCCACTGGGCCGCCGCCGCAGACAGCAGGGTGAGGTCCAGCCCCGCCCCGGACGCCGCCTCGCGCGCGGCGTCGACGTCCTTGTCCAGGTAGCGGGCGAGTCGCTCGACGACCGCTTCGATCTCGCCGCCCTGGAACACGCCGAGCGCGAAGCTCCCGCCGGACGACAGGCCGAGCGCCTGGACGGAAGGCTCCAGCGGCAGGCCCATCTGTCGGACGGCGCGCAGCCCCTCCGCGGCGAGCGCGACCTGGGCCCCGAACAGCAGGTTGTTGATCAGCTTCAGACGCCGGCCGGCGCCCACGCCGCCCAGATGCACGATCGGATCGCAGTAGGTCGCCAGCACCGGCCGCGCCCGATCGAGCGCCTCGGTCGCGCCGCCGACGAACAGCCGCACGTCGCCGCGCTCCACATTGGCGACCACCCCGCTGAAGGTGGCGTCGAGCACCTGCACGCCCGCCGGCGCCTGGGCCGCCAGCGCCTCCACCAGCGCGGGCGAGCCGGTGGTGTGCAGCGCGATCACGACGCCCGGCCGCAGCGCCTGCAGCACGCCGGAGTCAAGTACGGACGCGCGCACCTGGTCGTCGTCGAACAGAGCGGCGACGACGAGGTCGGCGCCCTCCACGGCCTCCAGCAGCGAGCCCGTCACCCGGCCGCCCGCGGCGGTCAGCGCCTCGCGCGGACGCCCGCCCCGGCTGTGGCCGACGAGCTCATGGCCGGCGCTCAGCACCTTGCGCGCCATCGGTTCGCCGATCTGGCCCAGGCCGATCCAGCCGACCCTCACGCCGAGGCGCCGTGGCATTGGGCGAGAACCGGGCCGTAGCGCGCCTCGACAGCGTCGAGATAGCCCTCCATCGAGGTGGCGCGGACCTGCGGCAGCGAGGTCCAGGTGACCCCCAGCTCCGCCATCCGGCCGAGCCGGTCGACAAGCTCGTTCGCGCCGAGCTCGGCGGCGCGGCCGTCGCCCTCGCCGTCGCGCGGCCGATGGTCCTCGCCGACCCCCAGCCGGACCGCCGGGATGTGCAGGTCGAACGGCTCGCGGCGGTCCTGCGCCTCCGGCATCTGCGCCATGACCTCGAGCCAGGCCGGCAGCTCCTCCAGCCCCGCCTGCCAGGGGCGCCAGCCGGTGCCGAAGCGCAGCGCGCGCCGCAGCGCCGCCTTGGTGTCGCCGCCGATCCACAGCGGCGGGAACGGCTTCTGCAGCGGCTTGGGCTCGAAGACGATGCCTTCGAAGCTGGCGAAGCGGCCGGCGAAGGTCGGATAGTCCTTGGTCCACAGCACCTGCATGGCCTCGAGGTATTCGTCGGCGATCCGCCCGCGCTCGGCGTAGGGCACGCCCAGCGCGCGGAACTCCGCCTCGCCGTGGCCCAGCCCCACCGACAGCATCACCCGCCCGCCGGTCAGCACGTCCAGCGTCGAGATCGCCTTGGCGAGGTTCACCGGGTGGTGGAAGGGCAGGACGAGAATGCTGGTGTTGACGGCGATCCTCTCGGTCGCGCCGGCGAAGAAGGCGATCGCCGCCAGCGCGTGCGGCCAGAAGCCGCCCATGTCCGCCGCCAGCGTCGCGTCCAGCGCCAGGTGCTCGGCGCTCTCCACCGCATCGAACCCGATCGTCTCGTAGCGGCGGCATATCCGCTGGAAGTCGGGCGCGGCGATCTGGGCCATCCACGGGTCGAACAACGGCGCGTAGCGGTTCAGGCCCGGCACCCCGATGGAAAACTTCATCCTTCGCCCTCTCAGCGGCGCGTGAAGGTGACGCCCGCGGTCTCTCGGTCCCAGGTGGCGGGCGTGCGGCCTTCGGCGCGCAGCTGCTCCTTCAGCACCTTGCCCGTGGCGCTGCGCGGCAGGCTCTCGCGGAACTCGACAAAGAGCGGCACGGCGAAATAGGGCACCCGTTCGATCGACCAGCGGCAGAGCTCTTCCTCGGTGACCGCGGCGCCCGGGTTGATCTCGGCGGTGACCTTCACCTCATCCTCGCCGAGCGGCGAGAGCACGGCGTGCACCGCCACGTCCTGGATCGCCGGATGCTGGCGGAACACCGCCTCCATCTCGTGGGTGGAGATGTTCTCGCCGCGCCGGCGGATGTAGTCCTTCTTGCGGTCGACGAAGTAGAGGTAGCCGTCCGCGTCGAGCTTCCCCAGGTCGCCGGTGTGGAACCAGAGGTTGCGCCAGGCCTTCACCGTCTCCTCCGGCCGGTTCCAGTAGCCGGCGAACATGATGTTCGGCCGCTTGGGCCGCACCACGATCTCGCCGGGCGTGCCGGGCGGCAGCGGGTTGTCGCCGTCGTCGACGATCTGGGTCTCGAAGTCCTTGCCCACCCGGCCGGAGCTGCCCGGCGGCCCGGCCGGCTCGCCAGGGCCCAGGCCGCTGATGGTGGCGGCTTCCGTCATGCCATAGGAGCTGGACCCCTGGACCGGCGCGCCGAAGCGGTCGCGCCACTTCTGCACAACCGGCGGCGGGAAGGGCGCCGCGTTCACGCGCCGGATCTGGCCGTAGCAACGCTTCATCTCCGGCGTGTCCGGCGCCTCGGCGATCAGCGAGGCCATCGAGCCCAGCAGGCTGACGGTGGTCGCCCCCGAGCGCTCGATCTCCGGCCAGAACTGCGAGACCGAGAAGCGGCGGCCGATGCTGGTGCGGCAGCGGGCGATCAGGGCGGTGACCACGGAAACCCCGATGGCGTTCAGGTGGAACAGCGGCAGCGGCGACCAGAGCACGTCGCCGGGGCCGACGCCCCGACGCACGCTGGTCCAGCCCATGTTGCAGACCATGTTGTGCGGCAGCATGCAGCCCTTGGACCGGCCCGTGGTGCCGGAGGTGTAGACGATGATCGCCAGCTGCTCGGGCGTGACCTCGTCGGCGATCGGGCCGCCGTCCTTTACGCGGATGGACTCGATGGGCGTGGCGGTGACGCCGCCCGGCAACCCCGGCGGTGCGGCGTCCTTGAAGACCACGTGGCGCAGGTCGGGCAGCGCCTCGGCGATCGCCGCCACCCGGTCCACGTACTCGCCTTCGGCCAGCACCACGCGGGCCTGGCAGTCCTCGATCTGGTTCTTCAGGAACTCGCCCTTGAAGGCGGTGTTCACCGGCGCGCTGATCGCGCCCAGCTTGTTGATCGCCAGCCAGACCGTGACCGCCTCGATGTCGTTGTCGAAGATTGTGGCGACCGGCTGGCCGGTCTCGACGCCCAGGCCCTTGAGTCCGTGGGCGAGCTCGGTCGCCATCCGGTCCACCTCGGCGAAGGTGTAGGTCTCGCCGGAGAAGTCGATGAACGGCTGGTCCGGGACCTCCGCCACCGCACGGGCGAGCGCTGCGGTGATGGTGTCCTGCGGGAACTCGGCCGCCACCGGAGGCCGGAGCGCGTTCATTCGCGGACCAGCAGCATGGCGCCCGCCAGCGGCCCGCCGGCCGTGGAGGTCGCCACCACCTTGGGATCGCCCTTCACCTGGCGCGCCTCGCCGCGTCCCCAGAGCTGGGTGCAGGCCTCGTGCACCGCGCCGTAGGCGTGCAGCCGCCCGGCCGACAGGGCCCCGCCGCCGGTGTTGACCGGAAGCTCGCCCTCCAGGGCGATGCGCTTGCCGCCCTCGATGAAGTCGCCGGCCCCGTAACGCTCGCAGAAGCCGAAGTTCTCCAGCCAGTTGATCGTGTGGAACGAGAAGCCGTCGTAGAGCTGGGCCATGTCCACGTCCTTCGGCTTCAGCTCGGTGCGTGACCACATCATCTCGGCGACCTTCGGCTGGGCCTGGGTGTCGAGGGCGTCGAGCTGAGACCAGTTGTTGCGATAGCGCATGGACGAGCCGATCGCCTCGATGCGCACCGGCGGGTTCTTCAGGTCCTTGGCGATGTCCATGCGCGAGATGACGATGGCGGTGGCGCCGTCGATCGGCACGTCGCAGTCGTAGAGGTGCAGCGGCGTCGCGATGATCGGCGAGGCCATGTAGTCGTCCAGCGTGATCGGCGTGCGGTAGACCGCTGCCGGATTCAGCGAGGCGTTGCGGCGCTGGTTGATCGAGATCTGCGCCACCTGCTCCGGCTTGATCCCGCTCTCGTGGACGTACTTGTTGAAGTACAGCGACTGCTGCAGGGCGGCGGCGTAGTTGTAATAGGGCGCGAACCAGGCGTAGCCGCCGGCCTGCCGCTGGCCTTCCTTGATCAGCGAGTTGGCGAAGGCCCGCTTGCGCGCGCTCGCCTCGTACATGGTGCGGAAGATGATCACGTTCTTGGCGATGCCGGCGCTGATCGCGCCGATGGCGTTGAACACTGCGCCGTACTGGCCGGGCGCCTCGCCTCCGCCGGCGTACCAGTCGACCTGCAGCCGAAGGGCGTCCTGGATCGCCGCGCAGCCCACCGGCGAGAAGCCGGACTGGTCGCCGCGGTCCCCGGGCCAGGTGGCGATCCCGTCGATGTCGGCGCGCGTCAGGCCGGCGTCGGCGATGGCCTCCAGGCAGGCGTCGACGGTGAGCTCCAGCGGCGACTTGGACGAGCCGCGGCTGACCTCCGACTGGCCGATGCCGGTGATGGCGACGTTCTTCTCGGGATAATCCTTGGCGCTCATCAGTTGGCCTCCGGCTCGAACAGCGGAATCCAGACGTCCTCGCTCTGCTCGAACAGCACCTTGAGCGGCATGCCCATGGTGACCGTGTTCGGGTCGCAATTGACGATGTTGGTGACCAGGCGGACGTCGTCCTGCTCGGCGATGGAGACCAGCGCCAGCACGTAGGGCACGGGCAGGCCCGGCACCCATTGCTTGTGGTTGACCGTGAAGCTGGTGACGTAGCCGCGGCCGGAGACCGCCTCAGGCTCCACCTTGCGGCTCTCGCACTTGGGGCAGAAGCGCACCGGCGGGTGGACGTAGTAGGCGCAATCCTGGCAGCGGTAGATGCGCAGCTCACCCTGCGCCCCGCCACTCCAGAAGGCCTCATTGTCGAGGTCGATCACCGGCAGCGCCCGCTTCGGCGGCGGCAGGTCCTGAGGCGTGGCGGCGTCGGGCCGCGGCCGCGTGGCGGCGTCGGGCGAACTCATCGGCTTACTCCCTGGTCGCGACCTTCGGGCGGGTCGTCGCTCTATCAATAGCCCTGGCGCGGCGAAAATCGCTAGGGTGTGAACTTCAAGAACCAGAAGACGATTGACGGGAGGGAAGATGGCGCAGGATCTGTTCGACCTGACGGGCAAGGTGGCGCTGGTCACCGGCGGCAGTCGCGGCCTGGGCCGCGCCATGGTGCTGGGCTTCGCCCGGGCCGGCGCCGACGTGGTCATCGCCAGCCGCAAGCTCGACGCCTGCCAGGCGGTCGCCGCCGAGGTCGAGGCGCTGGGGCGCCGCGCCCTGCCCTACGCCTGCCACGTCGGCCGCTGGGACGAGCTCGACCGGCTGATCGAGGCGGCCTACCAGACCTTCGGACGGGTGGACGTGCTGGTGAACAACGCCGCGCTCTCGCCGATGATGCCGTCGCTGGAGATGACCGACGAGTTCTTCGACAAGATCGTCGGGGTGAACCTGAAGGGTCCCTTCCGATTGTCGGCGGTGATCGGCGCCCGGATGGCCGACGGCGACGGGGGCGCGATCATCAACATCTCGTCGGGCGCCTCGCTGCACCCGATGCCGCGCGTCGGTCCCTATTCCGCGACCAAGGCGGGCCTCAACGCGCTGACCCAGGTGTTCGCCCAGGAGTACGGGCCCAAGGTGCGGGTGAACACCATCGTCTGCGGCTCGTTCGACACCGACATGCACCAGCCGGGCGACGAGGAGAAGGCGATCGGCGGCCGCCGCGCCATCGACCGCGTGGCCCAGCCGGAGGAGATCGTCACCACCGCCCTCTACCTGGCGAGCCCGGCCACCAGCTACACCACCGGGGCGATGATCCGGGTGGACGGCGGCATCCCGTAGGCCTCAGCCCAGGACGCCCGGCAGCCGCGAACCTTCGCGTTCCAGCCAGGCCAGGCCTTCGGGCTCGGCGGGTGTGGAAAGGGGCACACTCCGGTCGGCCAGCAGGGTGTCGATCCGCCAGAGCCGCTCGACCCCACCGGCCGCTTGGCGCAGGAGCCCCGGCTCCGGGCCGGGCGCGAAGCCCTCGAGGTCCAGCGGCGCGCCCTCGAGGAAGGGATTGGTCGCCAGCTCGACGACGAAGGCGTCGCCGCTGCGGCGGGCGTAGCGCGCCTCGGCCTCGAAGATGCGGCTGGCGAGGGCGGCCGGATCGGCAGCGCGGCGGACCTGCAGCGGCAGCGGCGCTTCGCTGTCGAGTGCGACCTTGCGGCCGAGGGCGAAGAGCGCGTGCTCGCCGGCGATGACCAGGCCGCCGTCGCGCGGACGTCCGTCCTCGCTCACCAGCCGAAGCCCGACCAGCGGGCCCGAGATCCCGGCCTGCAGCCGCCAGTCCTCGACGTAGATCCCGCTCGGCGCGAACTCCAGCAGGCTGGTCCCCACCCGACGCAGCTCGCCGGGCTCCGGCCACTTGTCGTAGGGCTGGAACGCCGCCCAGTTCGACCAGCTCATCCGGCCGGCGTCGAAGGCGGTGTCGGCGACGCCGCCCTCGGCGTGGGCCAACGCCTCCAGCTCCTCGCGGGTGCAGTCGGCGAGGCCTGCGCGGTGGGAGACGTCCGGCCGGCCGGCGGGCACGCGGATGTCGCCGGTTAGCCCGTGGCTCTGGATCCAGATCACACGGGTGGCGGCATCCTCCGCCCCGCTCGCATAGGTGATGCAGCGGCGGTGGAAGCAGCCGAGCGTCCAGTCGGGAACGCGCAGTGGCCCGGCGTGCGGCGCCCAGGCCGCGAGATCGAGGAGGTTCACGCCGGCAGGCTCTCGCGGCGCGGGGCGAGGTAGCGGAAGGTCTTCACCGTCTGCGCCCAGAGGTGCTCTCCGGAGACCAGCCGCTCGAAGCGCGCCGGCCGCTCGCGGCTGACGAACTGCGGCGCGGGCTCGACCACCGTCCAGTAGTCGCAGGTGGCGAAGAAGGGGAAGGAATAGCGCTCCTCGGCCACCTTGCGCACCCGGTGCGCCGTGGCGCGGAACTCGCCGTTGGTCCAGACCTCCAGCATGTCGCCGATGTTGACGACGAAGCCGCCTGGGATCGGCGGGACGTCGATCCAGTCGCCGGCGCCGTTCTTCACCTCCAGGCCCGGGGCGGTGCCCTGCAGCACGGTGAAGAACTCGTAGTCGGTGTGGGCGCCGATACCCTCCTGGTCGAGGGCGGCGGGGTCATAAGGATAGTGGACCAGCCGCAGCTGGCTGGGCGGGCGCGTCAGGTGCGGCTCGAAATGGTCCTCCGGCAAATCGAGCGCCAGGGCGAAGCCGCGGAACAGCCGCCGCGCCAGCGCCGCCACGGCCGCATAATAGGCGCTTACCGCGGGCTTGAACCCGTCCAGCTCCGGCCAGAGGTTGGCCCCCACCATCGGCGCCTCGCCGGCCGCCTCTGGTACGTCGAGGTTGACGTCGAAGGCCTCCTTCTTGTCGATCTTGCCACTGGCGAACACCTCCTCGCCTTCCGGCACATAGCCGGAGTGGTTGAACGAGCGGCCGATGTAGGCGGCCATCTTCTGCGGCGTCGGCTGGGCGAAGAAGCGCGCGGCGGCCTCGCGCACGTCCTGGCTCAGCGCCTCGGGCACGCCGTGCCCGGTGACATAGAGGAAGCCCACCTCCCGCGCCGCGCGGCCGATCTCCTGGGCCACGCGGCGGCGCGCCGCCGGGTCCCCGGCGCCGCGGCCCGCGATGTCGACGATGGGAATGCTCTGAAAATCAGCGGTCACGGCTGGGCTCCTCGCCCGGGCGTTGTTACGGACTGGGATTTTCGTAACACTCGGACAGGCTGGGGTTGCGCCGCCGCCGGGGCGCGGGCGGCGATCGCCCTGGATTGATTGCGGATCAGCCGTTCGCCGCGGCCGGCGCCCACAAATGCGGCGCCGGCGCAGCGGAGGAGCCGCCGCCGCTTGCGGCCCTTGGATTATTACGAACTCGCCAGTCAGTAATACCGACGCCGGCCGAGCGCGCCGGTTCGAGAAGGGAATCCGCGATGCGAAGGTGGCTGAAGACAGTGGGGGTCGCCGGCGCGGCCGTGGCGTTCGGACTGGGCCTTTCGAGCTGCAGCAAGCCGGCGAGCCAGAGCGCTCAGGCGCCGGCGGCGTCGGCCGACAAGGAGTACCAGATCGGCTGGACCATCTACGCCGGCTGGATGCCGTGGCCCTACGCCCAGCAGGCCGGCATCGTGAAGAAGTGGGCCGACAAGTACCACGTGAAGATCAAGCTCGTTCAGATCAACGACTACGTCGAGAGCCTGAACCAGTACACCGCGGGCAAGCTGGACGGGGTGCTCTCCACCAATATGGACGCCCTGACGATCCCGGCCGCCGGCGGCAAGGACACCACCGTGGTGATGATCGGCGACTACTCCAACGGCAACGACGGGGTGGTGCTGAAGAACGGCTCCACCATGGCCGACATCAAGGGCCGCTCGGTGAACCTGGTCGAGAACTCGGTCTCGCAATACCTGCTGGCGCGCGGGCTGGAGAGCGCCGGGATGAAGACCGCCGACGTCAAGCTGGTCAACACCTCCGACGCCGACATCGTCGCCGCCTTCAGCGCGCCGGCCACCAATGCGGTCGTCGCCTGGAACCCGCAGCTGACCGAGATCAAGAAGGCGGCGGGCGCCAAGGAGGTCTTCGATTCCAGCAAGATCCCCGGCGAGATCGAGGACATGCTGGTGATCTCCACCGAGGTCGCCAAGCAGAACCCCAACGTCGCCAAGGCGCTGACCGGGATCTGGTACGAGACCATGGCGCTGATGCGGAAGGACACGCCCGAGGGCAAGGCCGCGCTCGAGGCCATGGCCAAGCTTTCCGGCGCCGACCTGGCCAACTACCAGGGCCAGCTGAAGACCACCTACCTCTACTACGATCCGAAGATGACGCTGGACTTCACCAACAGCCCCGCGCTGGTCGCCGCCACCGACAAGGTGCGCAAGTTCAGCTTCGAGAACGGCCTGTTCGGCAAGGGCGCCAAGTCGGTGGACGACATCGGCATCGAGTTCCCCAACGGCAAGATCCTCGGCGACCCGAAGAACGTGAAGCTCCGGTTCGACCCGACCTTCGTGGCCGCCGCGGCGAACGGCCAGCTCTAAGTACTGCCTACCCTCCCCGGGAGAGACCGCCCCCATGCCCCGACTGCTGAACGTCAGGCCGCGTGGGGGCGGCCGCCTGCTGCTCGGCCTGATCCCGATCCTGCT
>JAQGIJ010000321.1 GCA_028291285.1 Phenylobacterium sp.
GGGCCTGGCGGCGGGCCGGGCGGCGGGCGCGGCCGGACGCTCCACGGCGCGGGGCTGGGTGGCGTACTGCAGGGTTTCCAGGCCGCCGACGCTGAACCGGGACACCAGGCGCGACAGCTCCTTGGTCTCGTCGGCCAGGATGCGGCTGGCGGCGGTCGCCTGCTCCACCATGGCGGCGTTCTGCTGGGTGACCTGGTCCATCTGGTTGACCGCGGTGTTCACCTCGGCCAGGCCCTGCGCCTCCTCCTTGGCGGAGCTGGCGATCTCGCCCACCAGTCCGGAGATCTCGTTGACGTGCGTCACGATGCGCTGCAGCGCCTCGCCCGCCTCGCCGACCAGCGAGACGCCCTCCTGGACCTGCTTCGAGGAGGCCGAGATCAGGCCCTTGATCTCCTTGGCCGCGTCGGCCGAGCGCTGGGCCAGGCCGCGCACCTCCGAGGCCACCACGGCGAAGCCCTTGCCGGCGTCCCCGGCGCGGGCCGCCTCGACGCCCGCGTTCAGCGCCAGCAGGTTGGTCTGGAAGGCGATCTCGTCGACCACGCCGATGATCTGGCTGATCTCGCGCGCGGACTTCTCGATGGCGGTCATCGCCACCACCGTGCGGCTGACCACGTCGCCGGAGCGCTCGGCGTCGGCCTTGGCCGCCGCCACCGCCTCGCGGCCCTGGGTGGCGCCCTGGGCGGTCTTCTGGACGGTGGCGGTGATCTCGTCGAGGGCCGCGGCGGTCTCCTCCAGCGTCGCCGCCTGATGCTCGGTGCGCCGCGACAGGTCCTCGGCGCCGTTGGAGATCTCCGCCGAGCCCGAGTTGATCGAGGCGGTCGAGGTGGCGATGGCGCGCAGCACCTCCTCCAGCTTCTCGACGGCGGCGTTGAAGTCGTTGCGCAGCTTCTCGTACTCGCCCGGGAAGGCCTGGCCCAGCCGCACCGTCAGGTCGCCGGCGGCCAGCTTGTCGAGCGCGCCGGCCAGCGAGGTCACCACCAGCATCTGCTCCTCGGCGAGCGCGCGCTGGGCCTCGTCGGCGCGGCGGCGCTCCTCTTCGGCCGCGGAGCGGTTGGCCTCCTGCTCCTGGCGTAGCTGCTCGAGGTGGCGCTGGTTGTCGCGGAACACCGTCAGCGAACCGACGATGGCGCCCAGCTCGTCCTTGCGGGCGAGCGGGTCTAGGTTCACCTCCGCGTCGCCGCGGGCCAGCTGCTCCGTGGCGCCGGCGATCTTCCGCACCGCCTGGCGCATGTTCATCACCAGGAAGGCGGCGATCGCGCCGGAGATCAGCATGGTGGCCAGCGCGGCGATGATGGTCACCAGCTGCGCGGTCTGGGAGCGGGCCTCGGACGCGGTCGCCTGGCTGTCGGTCTCCCCCTGAGCCGCGGCGACGATGCCGCGCAGGGTGGCGCTCATCTTCGAATACTGTTCCTCGAAGGGCGCGGCGAAACCGGCGGCGGTGGCGAAGTCGGCGCTCATCATGGCCGCCACGACGTCGAGGCCCTCGCGGGTCTCCTTCAGGTCCTTCGTCAGCTTGTCGTACTGCGGACGCTGGGCGGGCGGGGCCGCGCCGCGGGCCACGCTGACCTCGCCGGCGATCGAGTCGACCTCGGCCAGGAGGGCCTTGGACTGGGCGTCGATCTTCTCGGCCTCGATCTTCGCGGCCTGGTGCGCCAGGAGGTAGTAGAGCTGGCCGTGCACCGCGGTGATCCGCTCGGAGATCTTCTGCATCCGCATGCTGTTGGGCATGTCGGTGTGCACCACCCGTTGCAGCTCGCCCAGCTCGCTCTTCTGGAGCACCACGGCGCCCGCGGCCATGAAGGCCAACATGGCGACGGCGAAGGCCGGCGCGAAGCCGATCTTGACGACCAGAGGCAGGTCTTCAAGCCGAAGGCGTTTCATGGTGTCTCCCGCAAACGCATCAAGTCGGGAGGATATTGAGTCGTTCACCCTAACGGAATGTCACCAAGACGGGCCTTGCGGCCTGACTTCTTCATTATGATTCTACTCAAAGGTTGTCGTATCTTATTGCGTACGTAAAATTGATGCACGTTTACGAAATAACGGCGAATAGACTCAGCTTATTTTAACGACTGGACCCGATATTCCCCCTCACTCTACTAGGAGGGAGTTGGGGAAGATGAAGAAAGTCATCGTTGTTATGGGCGGGATCAGCTTGAGCCTCGTTCTGGCGAGCGCCACCGCTGCGGCCTCGTTCGAGGAAAGCATGGCCCGTTGCCTGTCTAAGAACGCGAACACCAGAGACACGGCCATGGTCATGCTGGATTGCACTGCGGACGGCGGCAAGCTGTCGGCCTGCAAGGTCCTGTCGGACAGCGCGCCGGGCAAGGGCTTCGACAAGGCGGCCCTGTGCGTCGCCGAAGCGCTGCCGATGGGCGCGAAGACCGGCGAGGTGAAGGTCCCGATGCGGTTCCCCGGCGGCGGCTGATCCGTCGCCTGAGCTCTCAGGAAGTTCGTCTGAAGCGCCTCCGCGCCCCGTGCGCGGAGGCGCTTCGCTTTTGGGGCCCTCGCTAGGCCGCGGCGGTCGGCTCGCCGACGCGCTCCAGGAGCGCCATGGCCGCCGCCGGCGCCCGCACCTTCCCCTCGTGGATGAAGAAGGCGTAGACGTCGCGCGCCGCCTCGGGCGCAGCCTGGGCGGCGTCGATCGCAGGCAGGTCCTCGGGCCGTCCCCCCGCCGCGAAGCTGCGGAAACGCTGCGCCCAATGGTCCAGGTCGGCCGGAGCGTAGGCGGTCTCGATGTCGTCCGAGCCGGTCTGCAGCCGCGCATAGACGAAGTCGGCCGTGACGTCCGGGATCAGCGGATAGGTCTCGTGATCGGCCAGGCAGATGGCCGCCTTGTACTTGCGGCAGAGCGCCACGAAGGCCGGGTCCTTGAAGGTTTCGTGCCGCGGCTCGACCACATGCCGTAGCGGCAGCCCCTCGAGCGTGTCGGGCAGGAGCTTCAGGAAGCCCTCGAAGTCGTCCGGGTCGAACTTCTTCGTGCCCATGAACTGCCACAGGATCGGCCCCAGCCGGTCGCCCAGCTCGACCAGCCCCTGCTTCAGGAAGACCTCCATCGACTGGCCCATGTCGGCCAGCACCTTGCGGTTGGTGCAGAAGCGCGAAGCCTTGACCGCGAATCGGAAGCCGTCGGGCGTGGCCGCCCGCCACTTGGCGAAGCTGTCCGGCTTGAAGGTCGAATAATAGGTGCCGTTGACCTCGATGGCCGTCAGGTGGCGGCTCGCATATTCGAGCTCGGCCGCCTGCTTCAGCCCCTTGGGATAGAAGACCCCGCGCCACGGCTCGAAGGTCCAGCCGCCGACGCCCGCCCGAATCCGCCCGGTCCCCGCCATCCGCCTATTTCCTCTCCGCCGCCGTCCTGTCGCGCTCGGCCTTGAACTCCGAGCCTTGATACCAGCTCGGCCACTCGCGCGAATTGGCCAGCCGTTCCCCCAGATCGTAGAGGACCCGCACGTCGGCCACGATCCCGTCCATGTTCCAGCTGGGATCATACTCGTCGGAGCGCTGGTGGTAGTGGTCGCGGACGTAGGCCGCCCGGGCGGCCTTGCCCGCGGCGCGCCCGCCGTTCACCAGGTCTTCCCCCGATCCGAACGAGATCGAGGGCACGCCGCGCTTGGCCAGCGAGAAGTGGTCGGAGCGGTAGAAGTGGCCTGCCTCGGGTTCCGGATCGGGCGTGAAGCTGCGCCCGTGCGCCTTGGCGACCTCGATCAGGTCGTCCTGCAGGGTGAGGCCGGCATTGCCGGAGGTGGTCACGTCCCGGGACGGGCCCGCGGTCCCCAGAACGTCCATGTTGAGGTCCGCCACCGTCGTCGCCAACGGATAGAGCGGCTTCACGCCGTAGTACTCGGAGCCCAGCAAGCCCTGCTCCTCGGCCGTCACCGACATGAACATCACGCTCCGGTCGGGACGGGGGGAGGCGGCGAAGGCGCGGGCCAGCTCCAGCAGGGCGGCTACGCCTGTGCCGTTGTCCGCCGCGCCGTTGTAGATCCTGTCGCCGCGCGCATCGGGCCGTCCAATGCCCAGGTGGTCCCAGTGGGCGGTGTAGATCATCCGCTCGTCCGGGCGGCCGCGGCCCGGCAGGACGCCGACGATGTTGTGCGAGACGACCGGCTTCACGTCGACGGCGTAGTCGGCCGAGAAGCTCACGCCCTTCAGAGGCACGGGCCGGAAGTCGCGGGTCTGGGCCAGCGTCTTCAGCGCCTCGAAGTCGAGGCCGGCCTTGCGGAGGAGGTCGAGGGCCGCCTCGCG
>JAQGIJ010000378.1 GCA_028291285.1 Phenylobacterium sp.
GGCAGCCGGGTCGAGATCACCGCGGCGACGGCCATGGCGGCGGCCACATAGAGGTAGAAGCCGCTCTCGTGGCCGGCCTGCTTGAACCACAGCGCCACGTACTCCGCGGTGCCGCCGAAGACGGCGTTGGCGAGCGCGTAGGGCAGGGCGACGCCGAGCGCGCGGACGTGGGTGGGGAAGAGCTCGGCCTTGATGGCCGCGTTCACCGCCGTGTAGCCGGAGAGGATCACCACCAGCAGGGTCATCAGGAGGAAGGCCGTCCAGGGCGAGCCGCCCCGGCCGATGAGGGTGAACGCAGGATAGGTGGCGAGCGCGCCCAGCGCGAAGCCGGTCGCCATGACGCCGCGCCGACCGAGGTGATCGGAGGCCCAGCCCACCAGCGGCTGCACCAGCATGTAGACCACCAGCGCGCCGGCGGTGACGGCGGTGGCGGCGTCCTTGTCGAAGCCCGCGGTGTTGACCAGGAACTTCTGCATGTAGGTCGTGTAGGCGTAGAAGGCCAAGGAGCCCGCGGCGGTGAGGCCGAAGATGGCCCAGGTCTCGCGCGGATAGTCGCGCAGCAGCATCAGGGTCTGCGCGCGCTCGGCGCCCTGCGCCTTGGCGTCGAGATAGGACCGGGTCTCGGAGAGCCCCGAGCGGATCCAGAAGACGACGATGGCCAGGAGGCCGCCGATGGCGAACGGGATCCGCCAGCCCCAGGCCTCGAGGTCGGGCCTGTCGAGGCTCTTCTGCAACACGATCAGGACGGCGAGCGCGGTGAGCTGGCCGGCGATCAGGGTCAGGAACTGGAAGGAGGACCAGAAGCCCCGGCGGCCCTTGCCGGCCATCTCGGTCATGTAGACGGCGCTGGCGCCATATTCGCCGCCGAGTGACAGGCCCTGGACCAGGCGCGCCGCCACCAGCAGCAGGGGCGCGGCCACGCCGATGCGGTCGTAGCCGGGGATCAGGGCGATGGCGAAGGAGCCGACGCTCATCAGCGCCACCGAGGCGGTGAGCGCGGTCCGCCGGCCCGCCCGGTCGGCGTAGAGCCCCATCAGCCAGGCGCCCACGGGCCGGGCCAGGAAGCCCACGGCGAACACCGCTGCGGCCTGCAGCAGCTGGGCGGTCTGATCGCCCCTGGGGAAGAAGTGCTTGGCGAAGTAGAGGGCGAAGGACGAGTAGGCGAACCAGTCGTACCACTCGACCAGGTTGCCGGCCGATCCGCCCAGGATGGCGTTGATGCGGGCGAGCGGCGTCAGGATCGCCGGCGGGGCGGCGCCCGCCGCCATGTCGTTCGAAGTCGCCATGCATCCCCCCTCGCAAGGCCGAGGGGGGATGCTAGTCGAATGCGGGCCTCAAGCTAGAGCTGTCCGTGCGCGGTGCGGGCGGGACGCCAGAGGCCGGAGCGTCAGATTCGTCCCATCAGGACGAGGATGACGATGATCACGAGCACGAGGCCAAGACCGCCGCTTGGGAAGTAGCCCCAGCCGCGGCTGTAGCCCCAGCTCGGAAGCGCGCCGATCAGCGCCAGGATCAGGATGATGATAAGTATCGTGCCAAGGCCCATGGGCTTAGTCTCTCCTTCAAGCCGTGCCCCCGACCTTCACCGTCTCAACGGAAAGGCTGTGGCTCAGGTTCCGGAGACGGCCGGGCCGTCGGCTCAGTCGGCGGCGTCGGCCGTGTGCAGGCGCGCGTCGCTGTCCTTCACGCCCAGCGCATACATCAGCCCGATCCAGCCGCCCTTGACGTGCGACAGCGCCAGCAGGGTGACCAGCGTCAGCGAGCTCAGGACGATCGGCACGGAATAGACCGCGGGCGCGCGCCAGATGATCGGGAAAATCAGCAGGGGGGCCACGATCAGGTGGCCCATCAACAGGATGGTCAGATAGGCCGGGCCGTCGTCGGCGGGATAGCGCGCCAGCTCGTGGCCGCACTTCGGGCACTGGCCCGAGACCTTCAGGTATTTCCAGAACAGCTTGCCCTCGCCGCAGGCGGGGCAGCGCCCCTTGAGCCCGCGGAACACGGACGGGAGGAGCGGATGGACGATCTCAGCCATGACGCCCATATGCGCCTTTGCGGGGCCGAACGTAAGGCCGGCGGACGCCACGCCGCAGCGGGCTCGGCCCCATTCTGAGGCGCGGCTATTTGTTGGTGCGGTGGCGCTCGAGCGGGGTCGGGCGGCCGAGCGCATCGGCGTCGTTGCCCACGTCGCCTTCCTCGGTGTTGGTTCCCTCGTCGGTCAGGATGTGCGGATCCTCGCCGGCGATGGTCGTCCCGCGCGAGGCGCCGATCCCCGGATTGTCCTCGAGGTCGTCGCGCGGAAGGGTGGTGGGCGTGTGGCCGGACGGGGAGTGCTTGGACGTGCTCATGACGGCCTCGTCGGTTCGGGGGAGGTGGAGCCCCAACCCGTGGCGGCGCGGCGGTGTTCCGGCCCGCCGCTACCGCTTCACGTCCTCCGCAGTTCCGGCGACCGCCTTGCCCGCGGCCTGCATGTCGCGGCCGACGCCGGCGACGGTGTTGCAGCCGGCGACCCACAGGGCCGCGGCGGCGGCGGCCAGCACGATGAGCTTGCGCATGTCTCTACCCCCGAGGTTCGCGTGCGCGATGAAGACGGCCGGATCGCTATAGTCAAGGTTGCGGCGGGAATTGGGCGAGCCGGTCGAGATGTTCGCCCAGCCGCTTCACATGGCTGCCCGGCCAATAGACGCGGCCGCACGCCGGACAGGCGCGGAACGGGCCAGGCCGGGTGCGGGCCGGCTCGGGGATGGCCGCGACCTCCGCCGCCGTCGCGTCGCGCAGGAGCGCGTTGTCGACCACGCAGCGGGTGAAGGGGGCGAGCGTCCAGTCGACCGGGACCGCGGCGGTCAGGCTCTCGGCCTCCGCGTGCGCCCCGCGGCCTG
>JAQGIJ010000381.1 GCA_028291285.1 Phenylobacterium sp.
GCAAGGCCGCAACCCAACCCGCGCAGGACGCAGGAACGCAATGCTGCGCTGACCCAACCGGGCCGGCGTGCGCAAAATTCAGGGAGGCCGAAGGATGGCGAACGTTCTCACGTCCGAGGATCGTATCCTCACCACCCACAGTGGACGGCTTCCCGGGTCTCCGGCGCTGGCGGACTTCCTGAAATCCAAGGCCGAGGGCCGTTTCGACCCGGCCGCCTATTACGCCGAGACCGCGGCCGCGGTGGCGGCCTGCCTTCGCCGGCAGGCGGCGAGCGGCGTCGACATCCTCGGCGCGGGTGAGGAGAAGACGAGCTTCAGCCTCTATGCGCAGGACCGGCTCGCGGGACTGGAACCCCGCCCCGGGCGCCGCTTCCAGGGCTTCAAGGCGGCGCAGGCCCGTTTCCTCGAGGACTTCGAGCCCTATCTGCAGGAACTCCTGCGGACCGAACACCGCGTGCCGCACATTCCGCTCGCCTGCGCCGGGCCGATCGAATACATCGGCCAGGACGATCTGCAGCAGGAAATCAGCAACCTGAAGGCTGCGACGCGAGACGTTTCGTGCAGCGGCGTCTTCATGTCCTCGATCTCGCCGGCGGCGGTCGGGCGCAACGAGTATTATCGCGACCACGAAGAGTTTCTGCACCACGCGGGCGAGGCGCTGCGCGTCGAATACAAGGCCATCGTCGAGGCCGGATTCATCCTCCAGATCGAAGACGCCACGCTGCCCTCACTCTTCTGCAGCCAGAGCAAGACCGGCAAGACAGCGGAGGTGAGCGCGGGCGCCCAGGTCTCGGCTCTGAACCATAGTCTGCGCGGAATAGCCCCCGAGCAGATCCGCTACCATGTGAGCTGCGGCCCGAAGGTGACGCCGCACCAGCAGATCGACGCCCCGCGGGTCGCCCACCACATGCTGCAGGTCAATGCGGGCGCCTATTCGTTCGACGGACGCGACCTCTTTCGCGGCGAGGCCGAAGACGCGTGGGACCTCATCCGGCTGCCGCCCGGAAAGGTGATCATGCCCACGCTGGTCAAGCTCGATCACAGCGAGATCGAAGATCCTGACGTCATCGCCGAGGGGCTGACGCGGTTTGCCAAGCGTGTCGGTCGCGACAGCCTGGTGGCCAATGCGGACGGCGGCGCTGCGGCCAGCTCCGGCAAGGCGCCGCACGCGCTCATCTGGGCGAAGCTCGCAGCGCTTCGCGCCGGCGCGGAGCGCGCCTCGCAGAGGCTCTGGAGCTAATCTCCAGCGGTCGGCGCTAGGCCTTCGGTCCGCCCGGTCCTATGGCTCGAAATCCGACGCGGCGCGCGGCGACATAGGGTTCGTCCCTGCGCCCGTGGTGTGGGCCGGCGAGGACGTGTGAAAGACCAGGTCGAAGCCTCCGGCAATCGCCGGGCCGCCCCGGCCTGGCTCGCACACGTGCGGCCGTAGATCAGATCGCGGCGTACACGGCCTGGATCAGCCCGCGTCGGCGCGGGTTGTCGTCCATCTCGTCGCTCATCAGGTTCATCGCGTAGCCGACCGAAACCTTGGCCACCGGATCGGCGAAGCCGAACGCGCCGCCCCAGCCGCCGTGGCCGAAGGCCTGGCGATTAGGGCCCCAGACGAACTCCTCGTTCATCAGGTAGCCTGCGCCCCAGGGCCGGCGCGTGCCGCGGACCACATCCAGGCGATCGGACCAGAGCTTGGTCGCCTCGGCGAGGGTCGCGGGGCCGACCAGCGGGCGCCGGTCCTTGGTCGGGAAGATCATGGCCCCGTACATGCGCGCCAGGCTGCGGCCATTCGCAAACCCGTTCGCCGCGACGATGTCGGCGTCCTGCCACTGCGGCTCGTTGGCCACCTCCGCGTACATCGGCGGATTGTGCAGCGCCGCCTGCGCCGGGTTCGTCGTCGGGATGGTGTTCTTCGGATCCATCAGCTTGTTGGTCAACAGATCGGCGGCCCGGCCGCGGTCCTGAGGCGGCAGCCCGACGGACAGATCGAAGCCATGCCTTCGCTTCAGTTCGTCGGCCACGAACTGTTTGATGGAGCGGCCTTCGATCCGCTGGAACAGGGCTGTCGACAGAATGCCGATGACGTTGCTGTAGCCGGACTCGGCGCCCGGGGGCCAGAGCGGTTCCTGGGCGGCGAGGCGTTCCGCCGCCGGCTCGCCGGCCAACAAGTCCTGCAGCGTCGCCGGCGTGGTGAAGCCGGTGATGCCGGCCTGGTGCGACAGCATCTGGCCGACCGTCAGCTCGCCCTTTCCGTGGGCCGCGAACTCCGGCCAGAACTTGCTCACCTTGTCGTCATAGGAGACCAGGCCCTGATCGACGATCATGGCGAAGCAGGTGGCGCCGATCCCCTTCGAGGCGGACCAGATGCAGGCGACGGAGTCCTCCTCCCAAGGGCGCGTGCCGGCGAAGTCCTTCGAACCTCCCCAGAGGTCGGCGACGAGCTCGCCCTCGATCATCACCGCATAACTGCCGCCCACTTCCCCGAACTCGCGGAAATTGCGCAGGAAGGCTTCGCGCAGGCCCTCGTGCTTCGGCGAGCAATAGCCCTGCAGCGAGATCTCGCGCGACGGCTCGGCTGTGATTGACATGTGTCCCTCCTTGGGATGCGCCAGTGCGTGCGAGGACATGGTTCTGTTGCTCGCAATTCCGTTCTGTTTGACGGTACCAATCTGGGCATCGGTGTCAACTCTTCGCGTGCTCCCATCGGATTGACATTGCTTTCAACGGAACTAAGTTCCGCATAACGGCACGATAGCGGCGGCCGATCCGGCGGCGCGCGCCCTTGCCGCCCTGGCCTCATCCAAGGAGCCCAGCCCGTGAAACTTGCCACCCTGACGGTCGACGAAGGCGCTCCGGAAGTCGGGGTCGCGGTCGGCGACGAGATCGTCCGGCTGAAGTCGGCTCGGCCACAGCTGCCGGACACTCTGATCGAGCTGATCGCCGCCTGGGATGAGGTGCGCCCGCAGATCGACGAGCTCGTCGCCTCCCCGGGACATCGCATGCCGCTCGCCGAGGTCCGGCTGCTGGCGCCGATCCCGCGCCCGGGCAAGATCATGGCCATGGGGCTGAACTACGCCGACCACGTGGCCGAGGCGAAG
>JAQGIJ010000422.1 GCA_028291285.1 Phenylobacterium sp.
GTTCAGCAGCTCGCCCATCATGCGCACGCAGGCCGCAGCGCAGGACTGGTCCTTCTGCTGCAGCCGCACGTTGTACCACTTGTTGGTCAAAACCGAGCGCTGCTGGCTCGCTCCGGTCGCCGGCATCACGTGCCCCCACTGTCTACGCCGCTACCTAAAGGCGTAGCGTAACGTCACTCGGCCAGCAAGGGCCGCGCTACTGGCAGGCGAGGCATTCCTCGTAATCGGTCCTGCCGTCGTCGGGCAGGTCGATATGCACGACGCCCTCGCCGCCGGCGTGGGCCGCGCGCTGCACCGATTTGGAACGCAGGTAGTAGAGCGACTTGCAGCCGCGCTCCCACGCCATCCAGTGCAGCATGTGCAGGTCCCACTTATCGACGTCGCCGGGCAGGAAGATGTTCACCGACTGCGACTGGCAGACGTCCGGGGTGCGGTCGGCGGCGAGCTCGACGACCCAGCGCTGGTCGATCTCGAAGGCGGTCTTGTAGACGTCCTTGTCGTCCTGGCTGAGGAAGTCGAGGTGTTGCACCGAGCCCTCGTTCTCCAGGATCGAGTCCCAGATCGCCGGGGTGTTCTGGCCGGTCTCGTCGAGCAACCGCTCCAGATAGGGATTCTTCACGGCGAAGGAGCCGGAGAGCGTCTTGTGCGTGTAGATGTTGGCCGGGATCGGCTCGATGCCGGCGCTGGTCCCGCCGCAGATGATCGAGATCGAGGCGGTGGGCGCAATGGCGATCTTGTGGCTGAAGCGCTCCATGACGCCGCGCTCGGCGGCGTCCGGGCACGGTCCGCGCTCGACCGCCAGCTTGCGCGAGGCCGCGTCGCACTGGCGCCGCAGGGTCTTGAAGAGCCGCATGTTCCACGACTTGGCCAGCGCGCTCTCGAACGGCACGTCCTGCGCCTGCAGGAAGGAGTGGAAGCCCATCAGCCCCAGGCCCACCGAGCGCTCGCGCTTGGCGGCGTAGACCGCCGGCTTCATCTCCGCCGGGGCGCGAGCGATGAAGTCCTCCAGCACGTTGTCGAGGAAGCGCATGACGTCCTCGATGAAGGTCGGGTGGTCGCGCCACTCCAGGAACATCTCGGCGTTGACCGAGGAGAGGCAGCAGACCGCGGTGCGCTCCTCGCCCAGGTGGTCCTTGCCCGTGTGCAGCATGATCTCCGAGCAGAGGTTCGACTGGCGGACCGACAGGCCGAGCTCGCGCTGGTGCTGCGGCATCGCCCGGTTCACCGTGTCGGAGAAGATCAGGTAGGGCTCGCCGGTCTGCAGGCGGATCTCGAGGATCTTCTGCCAGAGGCTGCGGGCGTCGACCTCGCGGATCACCTCGCCGGTCTTCGGCGAACGCAGGCCGAACGAGGCGCCGTCGCGCACCGCCTCCATGAACGCATCGCTGATCGAGATGCCGTGGTGCAGGTTCAGCGACTTGCGGTTGAAGTCGCCGGACGGCTTGCGGATCTCCAGGAACTCCTCGATCTCCGGGTGGTGGATGTCGAGGTAGACCGCCGCCGAGCCGCGGCGCAGCGAGCCCTGGCTGATGGCGAGCGTGAGCGAGTCCATCACCCGGATGAAGGGGATGATGCCGCTGGTCTGGCCCGCGCCCTTCACCTTCTCGCCGATGGAGCGGACGCCGCCCCAGTAGGTGCCGATGCCGCCGCCGTTGGAGGCCAGCGCCACGTTCTCGTTCCAGACGCCGACGATGCCTTCGAGGTTGTCGGGCACGGCGTTCAGGAAGCAGGAGATCGGCAGCCCACGCGCCGCGCCGCCGTTCGACAGCACGGGTGTGGACGGCATGAACCACAGCCGGGAAATATAGTCGTAGATCCGCTGGGCATGGTCGGCGTCGTCGGCGAAGGCCGTGGCCACCCGGGCGAACATGTCCTGGTAGGACTCGCCCGGCAGCAGGTAGCGGTCCTCGAGCGTGGTCTTGCCAAAATCGGTGAGCAGCTCGTCACGCGTACGGTCGACCTCGACCTTGCGCACCAGCTGCAGCTGAGGCCGCTCGGCCCGCTTTTCGGCCCGCTCGGAGCTCCCTGAGATCTCGACTTTCGCCGCTTCGCTGCTGCTCATATCCAAAACCCATTACATTCAGGAGCTTCAGGCGCGGATCGCCCACAACTCCCGGTCCCCCTACATCTTGTGGGCCGGGCGCTCACAAGACCCACATATGGGGACACAGTGGCTAAGGAGTCGTCAATGAGGGCGGACGATCCGCCCCCGTCTTTTTTCCTAACGACACCTTAACGGCCCAGGGGCCCCTCGGAGAGCGGCGCCTGAACGGGTCCAGCCCGATCCGCCTCACAAGAGTGTGATCTACCGCAGCGGCCAGAAGGCCGCGATCAGGAACGGGCCTAACAGCAGCACCAGCAGTGAAAGCGGGGCGCCCAGCCGGGGGTAGTCGGAGAATCGGTATCCGCCCGGCGCCATGACCAGGGTATTGCACTGGTGGCCGATGGGGGTGAGGAAGTCGCAGGCCGCGCCCACCGCCACCGACATCAGGAAGGGATCGGGGCTGAGGTGCAGCCGCTGCGCCAGCCCCGCGGCGATCGGGCCGAAGACCAGCACGGTGGGCGCATTGTGCATGAACGGCGCGCTGATCATGGCCAGCGCCATCACCACCGCCATCGCCGCCATCGGCGGGACGAAGCCGAGCACGTGCGAAAGCCAGCCGGCCACCAGGTCGGCGCCGCCCGTGGCGTGCACCGCCTCGCCCACCGGGATCAGCGCGCCGATCAGCACCAGCACCGGCCCGTCGAGCGCGCCGTAGGCGTCGCGCATCCGCAGGCCGCCGAACGCCACCATGGCCACCGCCGCGGCGAAGAACGCGATCGCCACCGGCGCCAGGTGGAAGGCGATGGCGATCATCGCCGCGGCCAGTATGCCCACCGGCGCGATCGCCCGGCGGATGCCGCCCAGGCGCACCTC
The DNA here is from genome assembly GCA_028291285.1 of Phenylobacterium sp. The sequence goes on from JAQGIJ010000422.1 coordinate 2,918, forward strand.
GCGCTTGGCGAGCGGCAGCAGGCCCAGCGCCGTCAGCGCGCCGGGCAGGCTGCGCTCGCTGCCCTGCAGCATCAGGATGTCGCCGGGCCTCAGGCGCACCCGGTTCAACACCTGGGTCAGCCGATAGCCGCTGCGGCTCACCGCCAGCAGGTTGACGCCGTAGCGGTCGTAGAGCTCCAACGCCTGGGCCGATCTGCCGGTCAGCCGCGAATCGCCGCCCAGGATCGCCTCGACCACCTGCACCTCTTCGGTCGGCTCCTCCTGGGCCACCGGCTTGTCGGAACGGGTGAGCTTCAGGCGCGCCCGCGCGATCAGCCGCTCGAGCTCGGCCTGCTCGCCCTCCAGCAGCAGCTTGTCGCCCGATCTCAGGATCGTGGCGCCATGCGGCGAGCCCCGCCGCGAACCGCCGCGCATCAGCGCCACCACCTTGACGTCGCCCTGCGCCAGCTCTTGCAGGTCGGTGACGCGGCGCTTCTCCAGCGGCCAGTCCTGCGGGACCTCCACCTGCGTGACGTAGGGCTTGGCCTCGAGCGCCTGGTTGAGCTCCGCCGCAGGCGTGCGCGGCTTGGAGAGCAGCCGGTAGCCGAAACTGAGGAAGACGACGCCGAGTCCCGTCAGCGCCAGCCCCACCGGCGCGAAGTCGTACATGCCGAACGGCTTGCCGAAGAGGTCCTGGCGCACCTGGCTGACGATGATGTTGGGCGAGGTGCCCACCAGGGTCACCAGCCCGCCCAGCAGCGAGGCGAAGCTCATCGGCATCAGCAGGCACGAGGGCGCCGTGCGCGTCCGCCGCGCCACCTGCAGGGCGATGGGCATCAGGATGGCAAGGGCGCCGACGTTCTTGGTGGCCATGGAGAGCAGGGCGGTGGCGGCGACGAACACCGGGACCTGGCTGCGCGCGGTCTTCAGCCGGGGCGTGATCGGCCGAAGCAAGGCCTCGATGACTCCCGAGCGGGCGAAGCCGGCGCTGACCACCAGGGCGCAGGCGATGATCACCACCACGTCGTTGGAGAAGCCGTCGAAGGCCTTCTTGGCGGGAACGAGCCCCAGGGCCACGGCCGCCAGCAGGGCGGCCAGCGAGATCAGGTCGTAGCGGAACCGTCCCCAGATGAAGCATGCGATGGTCACCCCTATGAGCCCGAAGGCCAGGGCCTGCGGCAGCGTCATGCATCCTCCCAACCGCGGCGCTTCGCTCGCTCAGCACGCTGCAACGCGCGGCTTCGCCGGTTTGGTTCCGCGCCCCCTTCCCGCCGCGGCGAACTCAGGCCACACAGCAGGCGGCAGCACGCGCGAGGGTGGCATGACGAGGCTTTGGCACCGACCGCGGCGCGCGCCGCGACAGCGGCGGCGTGGTGGTGAAGCGGCCTTGAGCCTCCCGAAGATCCCCTCGCCTCCCACCGGCCCGTCTTGAAGCGCCTGGCCATCGCGGCCCTGATCCTGGCCGGCCTAGGCTGGGGCGTGGGGCTGCCTCTGGGCAAGGTGGCGCTTGGCGAGATGGACGCCGCGCACATGGTGCTGCTGCGGTTCCTGGTGGCGGCGGCCGCCGCCGCACCGTTCGCGCTGGCGCGGGCGGAGACCCGACGGCTCTTCCGCTCGCCCGCGGTGGTGGCCTCCGGCGTCTTCTACGGCCTGGGCTTCCTGCTGCAGTTCGAGGGCCTGGCGCGGATCAGCGTCACCCTGGCC
>JAQGIJ010000427.1 GCA_028291285.1 Phenylobacterium sp.
AGCCATACGGCCTCGAAACCCGCTTCGCTGCCGACCTTCACCTCAAAACGGTTCATCGCGATAAACACGGTGATCCCTCCCTGCTGCGCTGATCCGCTTTATCGCCGCCCGGGCGCGTGATGACCAGAGCTCCCTGGTTGGGCCGGCGCATCCTAATGCCGGCCGCCGCGTTGCCGCTGCGCCGGGGGGGCGAGTGAAAGGTCATTGCATGAAGACGTTGATCCTCATCGCGCTGAGTTCGGCCGTGGTGGCGGCTGCGGCGCCAGCCTCCGCTCAGCCACAGCCCTACGATCAGCGGGGAGGTCCCTCCGGCCAGCCCGGATACGGGGTCCAGCCCGGGAACGGACAGGGTCAACGCGGGCCGGCGCAGCAGGACCATGGTCCAGCGCAATCGATGCAGGGCGGGCGATACGACCAGCGACAGGGCTCTGGCGGCCAGGGCAGCTATGTGCGCCAGGCGCGCAGCGAGCAGAGCTCGAGCCGCCACCGTCAGCGGGTCTGCCGGGTCCGCCACCATCATCGGGTCTGCTCCTGGCGCTAGCCGGTCGCCGTCGCGCCGTCGCGCCGTCGCCGAGGCGCGACGGCCTGGCCGGGGTCGGCGCAGGTGAGACGTGGGAGCCGGGACGTTGAGCGCGCCGGGTGTTTTCGAGACCATCAAGATCTCGCCGGAACATCTGGCGGAGCTTCGCGAAGCCGTCGTCCTGCTGGAGCAGGACACCTTCACCGAGACCGTCATGAGCAATGTCGGACGGTTCGTGGGCGGCAGCCTGGACGTGCTGGCGAAGTTCCTGCCCGCCGGCTTCCGCGCCAATGGATCGGAGATCCTCGCGCGGCTGCTGGCGCAGGCGTTCGACCGCGTGCTGCTGACGGTGGATCGCGACGGCAAGGGGTTGACCGGCCGCCGTTGGATCGACGCGCCACTGTCCTCGTCGTGGATCGACGGCGCTTCGGCGATCCTGGCCGGCGCGCTCGGCGGGGCGGGCGGGCTGGCGACCACCGCCATCGAGCTGCCCGTGACGACCGCCTTCCTGATGCGCGCCATCGCGCAGATCGCGCTGCGCGAGGGCGAGGACCTTCGCACCGACGAGGGCAAGATGGAGTGTCTCAAGGTGTTCGCGCTCGGGGGAACCTCGGCCGCCGGCGAGGACGCCGGCTATTACTCCGTCAGGCTGGCGGTGGCCGAAGCCGTCCCGAAGTTCGCCCACAAGACCTTGCAGGACCTTCTCCCGAAGCTGCTGGGCAAGGTCGCCGAGCGCTTCAGCGTACCCGTCTCGACCAAGATCGGCTCGCAGGCGGCGCCGGGCATCGGCGGGGTGGCCGGCGCCCTGATCAATCTCGCCTTCGTCGAGCACTTCCAGCGCAAGGCGCTCGGGCACTTCAGGGTGCGGCGGCTGGAGCGGCTGTACGGCGAGGAGACTGTCTCGGCGCTCTATCAGGAGCTCCGGGCGCAGTGGCTGAGCGCCGGCGCCGGCTCTCGTTAGCCCGATGCGGCGCCGCGATCGCTAGGCCGCGCGGAGGGCGTGTTCGAGCGCGGACTGGCATTCGCAGCCCCGCCGGCGTAGCCCCGCATAGTCCAGGATTTGCAGCCGGCCGCGCGAGATGCTGATGAGGCCGTCCGTCTGGAACCGGCCCAGCACCGGGCTGATTGAGCTGCGCTGCAATCTGAGGATGCCGGCGAAGGCGTCCTGAGGCAGTCGGATCTCGGTCTGCCCCAAGAGGTCGGCCGCGGCGGTGAGCCAGCGGGCGATCCGTTGCTCCGCCCGGTGCAACGTGTTGCAGGCGCCGACGCGGATGGCGTAGCTCATCTGCAATTCACAGCATCTCGTCATCGTCGCCCGCAGACGCGGCGAACCGGCCATGGCGGCCTGCAGCTGGCAGATCCGGATCGACCAGGCGTGGCCGTCAAAGAGGCAGACGTTACGCGCAAGCGCCGTGGTGAAGCCCAGCGCCGCCATCGCGCCGACAGCCCCGTTCCGACCGACGAGCAGGCACTCCACATGATCGCCCGTCTCGAAGACCACGAAAGAGGACGCCAGCCCGCCGGTGAGGAAGCGGACTTGCTCGATTTCCTCGCCCGGCTCGTTGAGCACCTGTCCGGCGTGCAGCGTCTCGGGGAATAGCTGATGCTTGATGAGATCCAGATCGGACCCGAGCGACCTTAAGAGTAAGTTGCGACTTGGCAGCGGCGGCGTCCCCGAACACACATGTACTACGCTACGTTCGTCGTCGGACAGGTTGGCCGCGTCTATCCAATAGCCGACACTTCGCCCGCCTTGCCGACGAGGTTCAGCACCTTCGGGCCGGTTCCGCATCGGGCCGGCGGCGCTCTGGCCAAATTGTAGGCGCGGATGCGCTCGCCCCGTTCGCCGCCGGCGGGCCTGCAGGCTTTCGTCGTTGGCGCTGCTGCGCGGCGTCACGTCGATGACAGATCCTGGCGCGTCTCGACTTCGCCTGGATTCCTCAGACGCGCATGTTATCCTTAATAGCGCAGGTGCATCTGCGAATGCTGTTGGTCGACGCATCGGCCAATGCTAGGACGCGTGCCTCGAAATGCACAAAGGAGTTGACCTGTGGTGGATGATCCGGATCTGAGGAAGATCGTAGCTGAAGTGGCGGCGGCCTACTTCAGGAACAGTCACGTGACGCCGTCGGAAATACCGATGGTCGTCAATCAGATCGCCCAGAGCCTTTCCGCCATCGGCGCGCCGGCGCCCGAAACGCCGGCGGATGCGTCGACGCAACCCAGCCTGACGCCGTCCCAGATCCGCAAGTCGATCACGCGCGACGCCGTGGTCAGCTTCGAGGACAACCGGCCCTACAAGACGCTCCGGCGCCATCTGGCTGTCCGCGGACTGACCCCTGAGCAGTATCGAAGCAAGTGGGGCCTGCCCAAGGACTACCCGATGGTCGCGCCCGCCTACAGCGAAGCGCGCTCGCAGATGGCCCGCACGATCGGGCTCGGCAGCCGGGTGACCGCGAAGGCTCCGAAGCCTGAGCCGCAGTCCGCCGCCG
>JAQGIJ010000455.1 GCA_028291285.1 Phenylobacterium sp.
TACGCCTACCAGGCCTCGGAAGTGAGCGCCTCGGCCCAGGCGGGCGCCGAGGCCGCGCTGGTGGCCTGCGACGTCGACCATACGCCGGCCACCTTGAACTGCACGGGCGTGACCAACACCGTGACCACCGCGATCCAGAGCAGCCGGCTGGGGTCGCAGGTGACGCTCGATGGGCCGATCACCGAGGGCTATTACTGCCTCACCACCAGCGGCGCGCTGACTAAGGCGTCGGCGGCGACTTCGAAGCCCACCGACTGCTCGGGAATCGCCAGCCCCGCCGCGGGCGCGACGCCCACCCTGTTCCTGCAGGTGCACGTGACCAGTCCGTTCCAGCCGCTGTTTCCCGGCCTGACGGTGGCGCAGAACTTCGCCACCACGATCAAGCGCACCTCCTGGATGCGGATGGCATGAGGCGCGCCTCCAGCCTTCGCCGCTTCCTGGGCGACCGCAGCGGGGCCACGGCGGTCGAGTACGCCCTGGTGCTGCCGCTGCTGGCGGTGATGATCATGGGCGGCATCTGGGTGGGCGTGCTGACGCTCGCGGTCAGCAGCCTCGACATGGCGGTGCAGTCGGCGGCACGCTGCGCGGCCGTGGACGCCAACCTGTGCGCGACGGCGAGCGCCACCCAGGCCTTCGCGCAGAGCCGCTATGCCGGGCCCGCCCTGTCGCCCGTGTTCACTGCGTCGAACAGCGGTTGCGGCCACACGGTGACGGGTCAGGCGACCTTCGATCTCAACATCGTGCCCGGCGTCGGCAGCCTGCCGCTCTCCGTCAGCGCCTGCTACCCCTAGCGCCCGGGCCCTCGGCGGGGCCTTGCAGCGGTCGCCCGACGAGGGCCTTCACACGATCGTTAACCCTATGGAAGGGGCGACTCACCCCTCTTAAAGGGGTCGGATTGAGTAACGTCCATGCATGAAGCCACCTATGTCGTCTTCGTCCCGAAGGCCAAGCGGGACGAGCTGCGCAAGATCCTCCACTCGGAAGACACCGGACCGCTGGCCTGGCGCGAGCAGCGCGCCTGGTTCGGCAGCGAGTTCTACTTCTCCGGCCCGCCCGTCCTGGCCCGCAAGGCGCAAGCCTACGTCGCCGAATGGGTGATCTGCGGCTGAGGCCTTCCGCCTGCCGCTGAGTGAGGCCTCAAGGCCTCGCCGGCCCTGCGCGCTTGATCGCTGCGAGCGCTTCGGAAACAAGGTCGGTCATGAGCGTCCGATCCGTGTTCGCCGATCTCCGCCTGCCGCTGCTCTGCGCGCCGATGTCCTTCGCCTCGAGCCTGCCGCTGACGCTGGCCTGCTGCCGCGCCGGCATCGTCGGCGGCTGGCAGGGCGGCAATGTCCGCACCATCGAGGAGTTCGAGACCTATCTCACCGCCCTCGACGAGGCCCGCCGCGAGGCCGAGGGCGAAGGCAAGCTGTTCGGGCCGCACGCCATCAACTTCCCGGCCGCCATCGTCAAGGATCCGGAGCTCGGCGCCCAGAAGCTGAAGCTGTGCGAGCAGCACCGCGCGCCGATCATCTTCTCCAGCGTCGGCGATCCCGGCGAGATCGTGCGGCGCGCCCACGCCTGGGGCGGGCGGGTGATCCACGACGCCATCAGCGTGCGTCACGCCGAGAAGGCTATCAGCGCGGGCGTCGACGGCCTGATGCTGACCTGCGCGGGCGCCGGCGGGCACACCGGCCAGCTCACCCCCTTCGCCTTCGTGCCGAAGGTGCGCTCCATGTACGACGGCCTGCTGCTGGCCGGCGGCGGCATCGCCAACGGCGCAGGGATCGCTGGAGCCCTGGCGCTCGGCGCGGACCTGGCGGTGATGGGCACCCGCTTCATCGCCACCCGGGAATCCGGCGCGCTGGAAGGCCACAAGCAGATGATCACCACGACGAACATGGAGGACATCATCCTGTCCGACGTGATGAACGGCATCCCGGCGCACTGGATACGCCAGTCCGTCATGGCCGCGGGCCTGGATCCCGAGAACATGCCGCCCAAGCGCGGGCCGCTTCGCGGGGCGCAGATGCCGGAGGGCGTCCGCCCCTGGCGTGACATCTGGAGCGCCGGCCACAGCGCGGGCCTGATCGAGGAGGTGCTCACCACCGCCGACCTGGTCGAGCGGCTGATCGCCGAGTTCGCCGAGACGGTGACCCCGCAGGATTGGCGCGCCAGGCTGCAGGCGCGCGCCGGCTGGGCCGCGCCGGCCTGAGGTTGGCGACCGCCCCGCGCGGGCGCTAGGGTCCGGCAACAAACCGGGGGGAGAGGTCACGCATGGGCGCATTCGACGGCAAGGTGGTGATCGTCACCGGATCGGCGCGGGGCCTGGGCCGCGACTATGCGAAATACTTCGCCCAGGACGGCGCGAGCGTGGTGCTGGCCGACATGAAGGGCGCCGAGAGCGCGGCGGCGGAGGTGTCGGCGACCGGCGCCGAGGCGATCAGCATCGAGACCGACGTCACCGACCGCGCCAGCGTCGAGGCGCTGGTGGCCAGCACGCGGCAGGCGTTCGGCCGCCTCGACATCCTGGTCAACAACGCCGGCGTCTGGCGCGGGCTCGCCGACGCGGGGCTGCTGGAGTGCCCCGACGCGCTCTGGGACCTCGCCTTCGACGTCAACGTGAAGGGCTCCTGGCTCTGCTACCAGGCGGCCGTCCCGCTGATGCGCGAGACCGGCTGGGGGCGGATCATCAACGTCTCCTCGATGACCTCCGTCGTCGGCGCCAACGCCTACGGGCTCACCAAGGCCTGCGTGGAGCATATGACCGCGGGCATGGCCCGCGAGGTCGGCCGGTTCGGGATCACGGTGAACTGCGTGGCGCCCGGGATCTCCGCCTTCGAAGGCGCCAAGAGCGCCCTGCCGACGCTCGAAGGCATCGTCGCCAGCAACCCGGTCGCGCGGGTGGGGACCAGCCGCGACCTCTACGGCGCCATGGCCTACCTCTGCAGCGACGCGGCCGAGTGGGTGACCGGCGAGACCCTGCGGGTCGACGGCGGCGCCGTGGCCCGCTGAGCCGCCTGGATCCGCCGCAGAGGTGGTTGCGTTTGCAAACACCCATCTTGGCGCCGGCCCGCATGGCTGTGTTACACGCGCTGTGACATCGCCCCGCCGCACGTCAGCGGGGCACAGGGAGTCGTCGATGCATCCGATCCGTTCGCTTCTTCTGGGCGCCGCCGCTTGTGCGCTCACGGCCGGCGCGGCCCAGGCCGCCACCAAGGCCGCCACCAAGGGCCAGGGCGGTGCGGCCCCCGGCGGGGTCTTCGTCCAGCCGAGCCCGCTGTTCCTGCACGCCCCGCAGTTCGACAAGATCAAGGACAGCGACTTCAAGCCGGCCATGGAACAGGGCATGGCGCGCCAGAAGGTCGAGATCGCCAAGATCGCCGACAACCCGGCGCCGGCCACCTTCGACAACACCATCG
>JAQGIJ010000470.1 GCA_028291285.1 Phenylobacterium sp.
GAAGGCGCGTGGCGACTTCGCCTTCCCCGGAGGGATGTTGAAGTCTTACCGCTTTGTTAGACGTGCGGCCGTGGTCCTTTGGCAACCCCTTATAATTGCGTCAAGGGGTCAGAATACGGAACAGACGCTGGGCACGACTTTGTAAGCCTATTGATTGCTGCGCTGCACAATGAATGCTCAGGGGGCGGGCCTCGAAGTTCTACCCTTGCGCGTATTTAAGTTATTGCGTCGCAGCATTTTCGCGGAACTGCGGTTTCGACCCAAAGGTCCAAAAGGCGGAACCCAGTGCGGAAATAATTGGCGCCGCGGTCTGCCAGCCAAAGCCGGTTGTCTGCGGGCGGATCCGTCAGCAGGCCTTAGCTTGACCATGAGACCAGCCGGCGCAGCCGGGACCGGCGGAGGCTTTGGGGGGAATGGTGCCTGGGGGCGGATTCGAACCACCGACACGCGGATTTTCAAGCGGCGCGTTTCGCCAGCAGATACAATGCGGGATCGTCGCAGGGATTGGAAAATGAGCGAGATCGGCGCCTCGGAGGCGAGGTCTGACGGAAAACGCCGGCCAGGGGCTGCGGTCGTGTATTTTGTCCGGGCCACGATCCTCGGCTTGGTCAAGATCGGCGTCGCGAGCGACATCCGGTCCCGCCTCGCCAACCTGCAGGTGGGGAGCCCCGACCGCCTTGAGCTTGTCGGGGTGATGAGGGCAAAGGACGCGCTCGCCAAGGAAATGGAACTGCACGGCCGCTTCCGAGCCGACCATTCCCATGGCGAGTGGTTCCGGATGTCGCCCGAGCTCTCGCGGCTGATCGCCTTCAACCATCCGGACATGTACTACCGGGAAGAGACAAACGGGCTCCGCGCCCTGCTCGAAGCTGTGGACGAGGACATCAACGAGGGCCGAGACCCCGTTGACGCCCCGGCCTAGTCCGCTTGTAGTCGCTACCCGGTTGGCGGCAACAACTGAGGACCGCTCTTATGGGCATCCCGAAGAACCCGCCGAACCTGCTGGCCTGGATGGCGACGCTGGGCCAGATGAAGGCCTACGGCACGATCCTGGAGCGCATGTGCTCAGACGGCTGCACGTTCCACGAACGCCAGGACCTGGACGTGCTGATCGCGCAGCTGGGCCCGGACAAGAGCCTGGTCGATGAGCGACCGCCCTGCCCTGCCTGCGACCGGCGGAACCACTTCGCCGTCAGCGCCGGGCCTGGCACGCCGTTCCGGCCGCTGCTATCGGGCGACCGTGGGCCGGAGCCGGCGCGGCCGCCGGGCGGATGGCCAGCATGGCCCCCGCCGGTGCAAGATCATCGGTGAGGGAGCGGGCCTATGTGCAACCACTACCGATCTGACCCGGATTGGCGCGAGCGGATGGGCGACTGGAGCGAGACGAAGGTCCGCGTCCGGTTCGACCCGACGACGCCGCGGCCCAACATCCAGGGCCCGGACCTCTACCCGGTCCAAGTGGGTGAAATCCTGATGCCGGAGGGCGAGCGCGTGGTCAGCGCATCGGCGACATGGCTCTACATGCCGGCAGGGGCGAAGGAGAGTTGGGCTGTCTGGCAGAAGATGCGCCGCGGCTGCAACAACGCCAGGGGCGAGGAGGCCGACAGGAAGTGGCCCTTCATGTTCGTCGCGAAGTCCGGCCGCTGCCTGATCCCTGGCGATGCGTTCTTCGAATGGGATGACGGGCCGAAAGGCAGCAAGTCGGAGTTCCGCTTCACCCTCCCCGGCGCCCGGCCGTTCTTCTTCGCCGGGCTCTGCGGTCGCGCCGCGCCGGAAGATATCGGAGAGATGCTGACCTACACGATGATCACCAAGGCCGCCGGCGGTGACACCGCTTCCATTGGCCATCCACGCCAGCCAGTGATCCTGAAGCCGGACGAACTCGACGCCTGGCTTGATCCGGCCAACAGCATCGAGAGCTTTGCGCGATCGACCGACCCCGCCGGCACGTTCGAGATGACACCCGTCAAGGGGCCGCGGGTCGCCACATGAGCGCTAGACTAGGGCGGTGAAGCCGTCCGGATCATGCTTGTCGATGACCGCCTTCAGGCGCTCGATCTGCTCCAAGGTCCGCGAGATGCTATCGCTGGTCGTGTCGGTGTCGCCTTCGTGCGTTCCAAAGCCTCCCTCGCCTCGCTGCCACAACTGCATCCGGCTCACCGTGTCCTCAAGCTCAGCCACGGTCCTGCGGTGATGATGGAGAAGGTCGGCCAGGTCTGGTGTCATGGGGGCACCGTAGCGGCTCGGCCCAGAACGCAAAAGGCCCTCCCCGCGCGGAGCGGAGAGGGCCAAGGTTGCGGCGACCAAGGGAAGGAAATCGCCGGGTTCTAGGGCGCCACGGGCATCGCCTCGGCGCTGACCCACCCCTGCAGGGCGCTTAGCCGGGCTTGATCGGCGCGACATTCACCGTAGTTGACGGCGAGGACGCGCCCGAGGTCAGAGGCCTCAACGGCAGAGGCTTGATCATCAGCCCGGCCGGCGGGATCGGGGACGGCGGACACGTCAACGCCGAGGGCTGCGGCGTCGTGCACGCGCACAAGGCCAACAGGCAGAGGGAAGCTGCGATCAGTTTCGGGGCTGACATGGGCGGGGACCTTCTCGATGAGCGTCCTGGTGACGTAGCGGATGGAGGTCTGCACCTCGGCGTCCTTGGCGGCCGCGACAGTGCTGACCTGGCCCTGCGCCTGGACGGTCTTGATCGTGTGGACCGCGGCTTTCACGTCGGCCGCGGCGTGGCGCCATTCATCGACCTTCCAGCCTGCCGCGAAGGCGACGGCCGCCGCGCCAACCATGAGGGCCAGCTTGAGGCCGAACACGGTCAGGCCTTCCCAAGCACGTCGTTCGCGGCCTGCACCTTGACCAGCAGGGTGTCGAGCTTGGCCTGGTCGCCGGACTGGATGGCGGCGACCAGCTCCTCGAGCATCGGCGTGACCTGGGTGACGAGCGACAGCACGCCGGAGATGATGGTGATGACGGATGCGGGGTCCATGGTCAGGCCCTCCTACTTTGCGGCGACGGGTTGCTTGCCGGACAGGGCAAGGATCTGGGTCGTGAGCTGGATCAGCGCCGTCGTGTCGGGGCTCCGGCCGAGCTTGTAGGCGGCGCGGGCGGTCAGCAGCACCTGGTAGGCTTGGTGGCGCAGATCGTCGGCCTCGGCGGCCTTGGCGCCAGCCAGCAACCCGGTGGCCTTGGCGTCCATCTCGGCCTGGGCCGCGACGCTGAACACCGTCTCGGCCGCCAGCATGGCCTGGGTGGCGCTCTGGGCGTAGATCGCCGCCGGCGTCTGGCCGGGATGCGTGACGCAGGCGCCCAGCGGGGCGGACAGCAGGACGAGCGCCGCGGCTGCGGCGCGTAGAGAGCTTCTCATGGTGGGGTCTTTCGGGTTGAGCCCGCTCAGCGGGCGGGGATTACCGGACCCGCTTCATTCGCGGGTTGGCATGATGGCGCACCGAGATCTCGTGAGCTTCCTCGCCCCACTCGTTGCCCTCTTGGTGAGGAGATGGCGCGATCACGGACAGGTCGATGTACGGGCCGCCGCCGAGGTGGAAGCTCCACGCCAGCCGGCGATGGGCGAAGACGGTCGGGTTGGGGTCTTGGTCGATCTGGAACGCGAGCCCGCGCGGACCGCGGCAGCGCGCGGCAACCCGGCGGATGAGTTCCGCCAGCTTTTCAGGCGGCGCGGCGTCCACGGTCCAGGGCACGGCGATCAGGTCTATGTCTCGCTCAAGCGATCCATGGACCGCCAAGGCATAGCCCAGCCTGCGGGCGGCGCGGCGAGCGTGGGGGATGATCACCTCGGCCTGCGCCTTGCAGGCTGCCCTGCCCTTGTCGTCCAGGGGGTGCTTCAGGTGATCTGCCCGGCCGTGATGAAGCCGTGCCAGTGGCCCGCCGCGGAGGCGTCCACTGACGGCGTGAGGGTCACGTCTTCGAAACTTACCCCGCCGGCCACGGTCCAGACGTGTTCGCCGTCACGGAAGACCTGCAGGGTGGTCGGGTCATCATCGAGCGCCGTGCCATCCAAGTGGACGGCGATCGCGAGCCGCTGCCCCGTCTCCGGGCAGTGGGGGCAATCGAAACTGAAGCCGAGGCGCACGGCGCCGGCCGCGTACCAGCGCGGGCTTAGGTCAGTGAGCCTCATTGCGGCTTGCCGGTGACGTAGGCCTGCACCTTGGCGTCGAGCGCCGGCGCGTCCTTCGGCCAGGGCTTGTTCTTGGGGAATGGGCTCGGGAGCTTCGACACGTCGAACGGCCGAGTGACCGGGTAGGGATGATGGGCCTGAACCCAGGCGGCGATGGTCTCTCGCGCCTGGTCGAGCGTGATCTTGTGGGCGCAGAGCTCGCGGTGAACCACATCTTCGACCTGGTGGTCCTTG
>JAQGIJ010000492.1 GCA_028291285.1 Phenylobacterium sp.
GCGGCCCAGCTCGCGACCATGGGCCAGGCCGTCGTCGAACCGATGCAGCGCGGCGGCGTCACCGTCTACAAGGTCATGCTGCCGGCGCCCGCCGACGAGTTGCAGGCGTTCGGCCTGCGCGACCGGGTGGCCGAGGCGGGGTTCGAGGACGCCCTGGTAGTCCGGCCGTTCTGAGGCGCTGCGCCCCCGCCCTGGACATCTGAGGCGAACGGGCCATCTTGGCGCTCGTGGCGCGCGGGCGGTTCATCACATTCGAAGGCGGCGAAGGGGCGGGCAAGTCGACCCAGCTGAAGCGGCTGGCCGAGCGGCTGCGCGGGCGTGGTCTGGAGGTGGTCGCCACCCGCGAGCCCGGGGGCTCGCCCGGCGCCGAGGCGATCCGCGAGCTGGTGCTGAACGGCGCGGCGGACCGCTGGAGCCCGGTCACCGAGACGCTCTTGATGTACGCCGCCCGCCGCGACCACGTCGAACGCGTGATCCGGCCGGCGCTGGAGCACGGCGCCTGGGTCGTCTGCGACCGCTTCGCCGACTCGACGCGCGCCTACCAGGGCGCCGGCGGCGGGACCGATCCCGGCTTCATCGCCGCGCTCGAACAGCACGTGCTGGGCGAGACCCGCCCGGACCTCACCCTGATCTTCGACCTGCCTCCGGAGGCGGGCCTCGCCCGGGCGCAGGCGCGGGGCGGGGAGATGCGCTTCGAGTCCAAGGGCCTCGCCTTCCACCAGCGGCTGCGCGACGGCTTCCTGGCGATCGCGCGGGCGGAGCCCGAGCGCTGCGCCCCGGTCGACGCCACCGGCTCGATCGACGAGGTCGAGGCCGCGGTCTGGGCGGCCGTCGAGGCGAGGCTGGCGGTCCATGGCTGAGCTGGAGGTCCCGCACCCGCGCGAAGTCTTCGAGCTCGAAGGCCAGGCGGCGGCGGAAGCAGCCTTCGAGGACGCCCGCGCCCGCGGCCGGCTCCACCACGCCTGGCTGCTGACCGGCCCGGAAGGCGTCGGCAAGGCCACCTTCGCCTATCGCGCGGCGCGCCGGCTGCTGGGCGCGCCGGCCGAGCCGCGGCATGGGATCCTCGGCGCCGATCCGGCCCATCCGGTGAGCCGCCAGGTGCTGAACCGCGCCCATCCCGACCTCTTGGTGCTGGAGCGGATCGGCGAGGACGGCAAGCCGCGCAAGTCCATTCCCGTGGACGAGGCCCGCCGGCTCTCGGAGTTCTTCTCCAAGTCCCCGGCCACCGCCGCGCACCGGGTGGCGATCATCGACGCGGCGGACGACCTCAACGTCAACGCGGCCAACGCCATCCTGAAGACCCTGGAGGAGCCGCCGGCGCGCGGCGTCCTCCTGATGGTCGCCCATTCGCCGGGGCGGCTTCTGCCCACCATCCGCTCGCGCTGCCGCCGCCTCGGCTTCCCGCCGCTGTCCGTGGAAGCCGCCGCGGCTTTCCTGCGCGCGCGCGTCGAGCTCGACGACGAGGCGGCGCTGCGGCTCGCGCACATGGCCGGCGGCGCCCCCGGCCGGGGCCTCGTGCTGGCGGCGGCGCAGGCCATCGCCCTCGACGACGCAGCGCGCGCGCTGCTGGCGGAGCTGCCGGCGCTCGACGAGGCCATGGCGCTCTCGCTCGCCGACAAGTTCAGGGGCGGGGAGGGGCAGGCGCAGTTCAACCTGCTCTTCCAGCGTCTCGCCGAGCGGGTGCGGACGCTGGTGACCGATCGGGCCGCGCAGGGGCAGGGCGCTCTTGATCGCTGGGCGCAGGCGTGGGAGACGCTCCAGCGCCTGCCGCGTGAGGTGGAGGCGCTCAACCTCGACCGGACCGATGCGCTGTTCGCCGCGTTGACGGAGCTGCGCCAGGCCGCGCGGGCCTAACGAACACGGCGCTCGAAGACCCGATGCTCATCGACAGTCACGTCAACCTGCACGCGCCCCAGTTCGACGCGGACCGCGAGGCGGTGATCGCCCGCGGCCTGGCCGCCGGCGTCCGGCTGATGGTCAACATCTGCGACAAGGTCTCGAACTTCCCGGCGGTGCGCCACGTCGCCTGGCACCCGGACATCTGGTGCACCGTGGGCACCCACCCGCACGAGGCGAAGGAGGATCCGGAGCTTTCGGCGCAGACCCTGGTGGAGCTGGCGGCCGATCCGCGCGTGGTCGGCATCGGCGAGTGCGGCCTGGACTTCCACTACGACCTCAGCCCGCGCGAAGTGCAGGCGCAGGTGTTCCGCGCCCACGTGGCGGCTGCGCGCGAGACGGGCCTGCCGCTTGTGGTCCACACCCGCGAGGCCGACGCGGTCATGGCCGAGATCCTGGAGACGGAGCACGCCAGGGGGCCGTTCCGGATCCTGATGCACTGCTACACGTCCGGTCCCGAGCTCGCCCGGCGGGTTGCGGCCCTCGGCGGCTGGTTCTCGGTCTCCGGCATCGCCACCTTCAAGACGGCTGAGGAGGTCCGCGCCGTGGTCCGCGACATGCCGGCCGACCGGATCATGATCGAGACCGATTGCCCCTATCTCGCGCCGATGCCCTACCGCGGCCGGCGCAACGAGCCGGCCATGCTGCCCAAGGTGCTGGAGAAGCTCGCCGAGATCCGCGGCTGGAGCCTGGACGAAGCCGAGCGCCGCACCGAGGACGCCTTCTTCGCCCTGTTCGACCGGATTCCCCGCCCGTGAGCCCCCCGCCGTCAAGCAACGTGCTGGAGATCACCATCCTGGGGTGCGGCTCCTCAGGCGGGGTGCCGCGCGCCGACGGCGACTGGGGCGCCTGCGACCCCGGCGAGCCGAAGAACCTGCGCAGCCGATGCTCGATGCTGGTCCGCCGCCGGGGCGAGGGGCCCGAGCGCGAGACCACGCTGATCGTCGACACATCGCCGGACTTCCGGATGCAGAGCGCGCTGGCCGGCGTGAAGCGGCTGGATGCGGTGCTGCTCACCCACGACCACGCCGACCAGGTGCACGGCATTGACGACGTGCGCGCCTTCTTCCTGCGCCAGCGCGGCCAGCGCATCCACACCCACATGGACCAGGCGACCCACGCCACCATGATGCGTCGCTTCGGCTACATCTTCGAAGGCGAGGCGGGCTATCCGGCCATCTGCGAGCCCAAGCCGATCCCGCCGCACGGGCGTCCGTGGGCGGTGGAGGGGCCGTCCGGCGCCATCCCGATCGTCACCTTCGACCAGGACCACGGGGCCGTGCGCTCGGTCGGCTACCGCTTCGGCGGCGTGGCCTATTCCAGCGACCTCGTGCAGCTGGACGAGGCGGCGTTCGAGGCGCTGCAAGGCCTGGACGTGTGGATCGTCGACGCGCTGCGCTACCGGCCGCACCCGACGCACTCGCACCTGGAGCGCACGCTGGAATGGATCGCGCGGGTGAGGCCGAAGCGCGCCATCCTCACCAACATGCACATCGACCTCGATTATGCGAAATTGGCGGCGGAGCTGCCGCCGGGCGTCGAGCCGGCTTACGACGGCCTTCGCCTGGAACATGAGCTGGGAGCTGAATTCCCTTGAGTTCTCAACCTCTACGGATCGGTTTCCTCGCGTCAGGATCGGGCTCCAGCGCGCGCGCCATCATGGCGGCGATCGAGGCTGGAGAGTTGGCGGCCGAGGTGCGGCTGATGGTCAGCAACAACAAGGCCGCGCCGGCGCTCGACTTCGCCCGGACACAGGGCGTCCCGACGCTCTGCATTCCGACCCAGGCCGATCCTGAGGCGGCGGACGCGCGGCTCGCGGAGGCGCTCGTGGCCCATGGTGTCGAGCTGGCGGTGATGTCCGGCTACCTGCGCAGGCTCGGGCCCGTGACGCTGGCGCGCTACGCCCATCGCATCCTCAACATCCACCCGGGCCCGCTGCCGGCCTTCGGCGGGCAAGGCATGTACGGCCGGCGCGTGCACGAGGCGGTGCTCGCGGCCGGCGTGCCCGAGAGCGGCATCGTCATCCACCTGGTGGACGAGGAATATGACCACGGGCCGCGGCTGGCCCAGCGCACGATCCCGGTGCAGCCCGGCGACACGGTCGAGACGCTGGAGGCCCGGGTCCGGGCCGCCGAGCCAGGCTTCTTCGTCGAGACCTTGCAGCGGCTGGCCCGCGGCGAGCTTGCGCTGCCGCAGCCGAGCGCCGCGTCCTAAGCTGGGCTGACGCCGTCGGTCTTGGCGCTCTGGGCCGTCTCCAGCTTCTTCAGCAGGGACAGCACGCGGCGCAGGCTGCGGGCCGAGCCGGCGAGCTTGCCGAGATTGTACTGCGAGATCCGCGCCAGGACCTCTTCGCCGCGCGGCTGCAACTCGAGCAGCACGCGCCGGCGGTCGGTGTCGGACGACCGGCGCGCGACCAGGCCGCGCTCGACGAGGCGGGCCACCAGGCCCACGGCGCTGTGGTTCTTGATGATCAGGCTTTCGGCGAGCTCGCCGATGCTCATCGGCTCGGCGCCGGCGTGCGACCTGATGGCCAGCAGCGCCTGGTGCTGTTGCGAGGTCACGCCCTGGTCGCGGGCGCTTTCCTCGCTGAAGGCCAGGAACTCGCGGATGGCGCGGCGGAACTCGCCGAGCGATTGGTAGTCGGCGGCGTCCAGGGCGGCGGACGCGGGCGGCGAGTCGAGGGCTTCCGGCGGCGGCACGCGTGAACGTCCTTGGGCGATTTCGGCTGGGGTTTCCAGCGGTTGCGGCCGGCGCT
>JAQGIJ010000519.1 GCA_028291285.1 Phenylobacterium sp.
CACCCGCACCAACCTGCAGTTCCACTGGATCAAGCTGGCGGACGCGCCGGACATCATGGACCACCTGGCGAGCGTCGACATGCACGCCATCCAGACCAGCGGCAACTGCATCCGCAACGTGACAGCAGACCCTTACGCCGGGGCGACCGCTGAAGAGATCGACGATCCACGCGTGTGGGCCGAGGCGATCCGCCAGTGGTCGACGGTCCACCCGGAATATTCCTACCTGCCGCGCAAGTTCAAGATCGCCGTCACGGCGGCGGAAAAGGACCGTGCGGCGGTGCGCTCCTACGATATCGGCCTGCACCTGCGGCGCACCCGCGACGGAGAGCTTTCGTTTGAGGTGATGGTCGGCGGCGGCCAGGGCCGCACGCCCTATCTGGCCAAGACGGTGCGCGAGCACCTGCCGGCGGGGCGCCTGCTGTCCTACCTGGACGCCGTCTTGCGGGTCTATAACCGCCAGGCGCGCCGCGACAACATCCACAAGCAGCGCATCAAGATCCTGGTCAACGCCATTGGCGTGGAAGAAATGCGCCGCCGCGTGGCGCGTGAGTTCGACGAGATCAAGAAAGCCGGCACGCTCCAGCTTCCGCAGGCAGAACTGGACCGCATCACTGCCTATTTCGCGCCGCCCGCTTTCGAGGCGCGCCTTTCCGACACGATCCCCGATGCCGGACTGGACTTCGCCAACTGGGCACGGACCAACATCTCGGCCCACCGCGCCCCCGGCTATGCCATCGCCACCATCACCCTGAAGACGCCGGGCCAGGTGCCGGGCGACGCCACGTCGGAACAGATGGATGTCATCGCCGACCTGATGGATGAATTCAGCGTCGGCGAAGTGCGCGTCACGCATGAACAGAATCTGGTGCTGCCGCATGTCCGCAAAAAAGACCTGCCCGCCATCTATGCGAAGCTGAAGGAACTGGATTTCGCCGCGCCCAATGCCGGCCTGATCACCGACATCATCGCTTGCCCCGGCCTGGACTATTGCGACCTGGCCAATGCCCGTTCGATCCCCATCGCCCAGAACATCGCCAAGCGTTTCGAAAACCTGGAACGCCAGCACGAGATCGGCGAGCTGAAGATCAAGATCAGCGGCTGCATCAATGCCTGCGGCCACCACCACGTGGGCCACATCGGAATCCTAGGCGTCGATAAGAAGGGCGAGGAGTTCTACCAGCTCACGCTCGGCGGGTCCGGCGAGGAGGACGCGAGCCTCGGCCAGATCCTCGGCCCGGCGCTGCCCGCGGCCAAGGTCTCCGAGGCCGTCGAGCAGATGGTCGAGGTCTACCTGCGCGAGCGCAAGGACGGCGAGCGCTTCCTCGACACCTTCCGGCGGACCGGTGTCGCGCCCTTCAAGGAGGCGGTCTATGCCGACGCTCGTTAAGCTGCAGGGCGGGCGGATGGTGCTCGCCAACGACGCCTTCACCGATGTGGCCGACGACCAGGACCTGCCGCCGGGCGACGTGATCATCTCGCTGGCGCGCTTCCAGGCCGACGGCGATCGGCTGCTGGGGGAAGGCCGCTCGGTGGGCGTGCGCCTGGAGACCGGCGAGGAGGTCGAGGCCCTGGCCTACGACCTGCCGCGCATCGCGCTGGTGGCGCTGTCCTTCCCGAAGTTCCGCGACGGGCGCCACTACTCCAACGCCCGGGTGCTGCGCGAGCGCTACGGCTACCGGGGCGAGATCCGCGCCGTCGGCGACGTGCTGCGCGAGCAGGCGCTGTTCATGGCCCGCTGCGGGATCGACGCCTTCGAGCCGGCGGACGGCTCCAGCCCGGAACAATGGGAGCAGGTGACCCGCCGCTTCCGCCACGTCTATCAACGCGCCGCGGACGGCCGTGAGCCGGCGTTCGCTGAGCGGGGAGCATGAGTATGGCTTTCGACACCCTCGAACGGTCGCCGATCCTGGCGGCCCGGCTGGACGCCGAGCTGCGTCACGCCCATCCGCGCACCGTGCTGGAAGCGGCGGTGGAGACCTTCGGCGACAAGCTGGCGCTGGTCTCGTCCTTCGGGGCGGAATCGGCGGTGCTGCTCGACCTGGTCTCCAAGGTGAAGCCGGACATCCCGGTGTTGTTCCTCGACACCGGGATGCTGTTCGGCCAGACGCTGGACTACCGCAGGACGCTGGCCGCGCAGCTGGGCCTGACCGACGTGCGCGACCTTCGGCCCCACTACCAGGACCTGGCCACCACGGACCCGGACGCCAAGCTCTGGCAGACCGACACCGACGCCTGCTGCAACCTGCGCAAGGTGATCCCGCTCGATCTGGCGCTGGAGGACTTCGACGGCTGGGTCACCGGCCGCAAGCGCTTCCACGGCGGCTCGCGCCTGTCGCTGCCGGTGGTCGAGCAGACCGAGCGGCACGTGAAGTTCAACCCGCTGGCCAACTGGACCAAGACGGACCTCGAGGCCTATGCCGCCGAGCACGACCTGCCGGCTCACCCGCTGGTCGCCCAGGGCTTTCCCTCGATCGGCTGCTGGCCCTGCACCCAGCCGGTGGAGGAGGGCCAGGACCTGCGCGCCGGCCGCTGGGCCGGTTCGCAAAAGACCGAATGCGGCATACATGTCGCCCGCGCGCCGGGCGCCGTCGCCAACCCGGGCGGCGACATCTGAGCCGCCGGAAGAGAACCGAAGACCGATGAACGACATCTCCGCCACGGCGAAGCCCGCCCTGAAGGCGAGCGGCGCCTTCTTCGTCGAGACCGTGACCTGGGTCCAGCACTGGACCCCGTCGCTGTTCTCCTTCCGCACCACCCGCGACCCGGCGCTGCGCTTCACCAGCGGCCAGTTCGTGATGGTCG
>JAQGIJ010000528.1 GCA_028291285.1 Phenylobacterium sp.
TACGCCGGCGTGGCCGTGGAAGACCTGCCCGTCCCCGAGCCGGGTCCCGGCCAGGTGCTGGTGCGCGTGCGCGCCGCCGGCGTGAACTTCCCGGACCTGCTGCAGACCCGGGGCGAATACCAGCACAAGCCCGACCTGCCCTTCGTCACCGGCCTGGAGATGTCCGGCGAGGTGGCGGCGCTGGGCGAGGGCGTCGAGGGCTGGCGCATCGGCGAGGCCGTGGTGGGCGGGGTGCGCCAGGGCGGCATGGCCGAGTACGCGATCGCCGCGGCCCAGGCGCTTCGCCGCAAGCCCGAGCGGCTCTCCTTCGCCCAGGCCGCCGCCGTGGGCTCGGCCTACCTGACCGCCTATGTGGCCCTCGTCCGCCGCGCCCGGCTGGAGCCCGGCGACTGGGTGCTGGTGCACGGCGCGGCCGGCGGCATGGGCCTGGGCGCGGTCGACCTCGCCAAGGCGCTGGGCGCGCGGGTCATCGCCACCTCCAGCTCGGATGCCAAGCTCGCCGTCCTCCAGGCGGAATATGCGCCCGACGCCGTGATCAACGTCACGCGCGGCTTCCGCGAGGAGGTGAAGGCGCTGACCGGCGGGGCCGGCGCCGACGTCATCTTCGACCCGGTGGGCGGCGACGTCTTCGACGAGAGCGTCCGCTGCATCGCCTTCGATGGGCGGCTGCTCAGCATCGGCTTCACCTCCGGCCGCCGCCCGGTGCTGCCGGTCAACTACGCCCTGATCAAGGGCTTTTCGCTGATGGGCGTGCGCGCCGGAGAATACGGCCGAAGGTTCCCCGAGCGCGGCCAGGAGAACCTCGACGCCATCTGGACGCTCGCCGAGGCGGGCCGCATCCGCCCCCGCGTCGACCACGAATATCCGTTGGCCGACTGGCGACGCGCCTTCGACTCCCTCGCCGAGCGCCGGGTGATCGGCAAGGCGATCATCCGGCCGGATCTCTGACCCGCAGTTGACACGCCTGTCCCGTTCCACTATCCACCGCGCCTCGATTTTCGACCCGGAGCCCCTCTCGTGAAGCGGACCTTTCAGCCGTCCCGGCTTGTGCGTAGCCGCCGTCACGGCTTCCGCCTGCGCATGTCCACCAAGAACGGACAGAAGGTGCTCGCCCGTCGCCGCGCCAAGGGCCGCAAGCGCTTGAGCGCTTAAGACCAGGCTGCGCTAAAGGTGTCGGCGTGGCCGACGCCGCCTTCCCCATCGAACGCCTGAAGACGCGCCCGGACTTCCTGGCTTGCGCGCAGGCGCCCTCCTGCGCGCGCGGCGCGGTGGTGGTCCAGGCCCGGGCGCGCGGCGACGACCGCGCCCTGGTCCGCGCCGGCTTCACCGCCACCAAGCGGATCGGCGGGGCGGTCCAGCGCAACCGGGCCAAGCGGCGGATGCGCGAGGCCGCCCGGCTGCTGCTGCCGGATTTCGCCCGTCCCGGGTTCGACTATGTGTTCATCGCCCGCGGCGGTGTGACCACCCGCCCCTGGGACCGTCTGCTTGACGATGTGAAAAGCGCGCTGATAAGGCTCGCCGCCGAACGCGACGGCCGGGCCCGCGACCCTGCGGACCGCCCGACCGCAGATTGAGCCCCTTCCCGATGCAAGACGACTCCAGCCGCAACACGATCATCTTCCTCGTGTGCGCGGTCTTCCTGTTCTTCATCTACCAGCATTTCGTGCTCGATCCGGCCGCCGCCCGTCGCCAGGCCGAGGCCCGCCAGGCCGCCGCCGCGTCCGCCCAGGCCCACGCGCCGGGCGCTCCGGGCGCCCCCGCGGCTCCAGGCGCGCCTTCGGCGGGCCAGCCGGTCACCCGCGGCCAGGCCTTGGCCGCCAGCCCCCGGGTCCCCATCGCCACCCCGGACCTGAAGGGCTCGATCGCGCTGAAGGGCGCACGGATCGACGACCTCTTCCTCACCCGCTTCCGCGAGACGGTGGACAAGAACTCCCCGCCGGTGGAGCTGCTGCGGCCCGAGGGCGCCCAGAACGCCTGGTTCGCGGAGTTCGGCTGGACCGGCGCCAATGTGCCTGGCCTGCCCAACGAGGACACCGTCTGGACGCTGGCGCAGGGCTCGACGCTGTCGCCCGGCCAGCCGCTGGTGCTGACCACGACCAACGGGCAGGGCCTCACCTTCTCGCGCCGGATCGACGTCGACGACCGCTTCATGTTCACCGTCACCGACACGGTGGCCAACGCCTCGGGGCAGGCCGTGACGCTGGCCCCCTACGGCTCGATCCAGCGCCAGGGCGTGCCGCCGGCCACCGCCGGCAGCCAGATCGTGCACGAGGGCGCGGTGGGCGCTCTGGGGATCGACAACGCGACGCTCAAGCTCATCAAGTACAAGAAATGGGCGAAGGACGGCGGCGGGCCGGCGATCCCGTCCAAGAGCGGCTGGGTCGGCATCACCGACAAATACTGGCTGGCCGCGCTGATCCCCACCCAGGGGGAGGCGATCCAGGG
The DNA here is from genome assembly GCA_028291285.1 of Phenylobacterium sp. The sequence goes on from JAQGIJ010000528.1 coordinate 2,446, forward strand.
CCAGTTCCGCGACACCAAGGTGGGCGGCCTCGACGTGTTCGACGCCAACTTCGTGGGCCAGGCCCGCACCATCGCGCCGGGCGCCCAGACCACCGAGGTCACCCACTTCTTCGGCGGCGCCAAGGTCGTCCCCGTGCTGCAGGACTACCAGAAGCGGCTGCACATCCCGCGCTTCGACTCGGCCGTGGACTGGGGGCACTTCTTCTTCCTGACCCGGCCGATCTTCTGGTTCCTGGAGTTCATCTACCAGCACGTGGGCAGCTTCGGCGTGGCCATCCTGCTGCTGACCATCTGCGTGCGGGCGATCTTCTTCCCGATCGCGCACAAGCAGTACGAGTCCATGGCCAAGATGCGCCGCGTCCAGCCGATGGTCGAGGAGCTGCGCAAGAAGTACAAGGAGGACCCGGCCAAGCAGCAGCAGGAGATGATGGCCCTCTACCAGCGGGAGAAGGTCAATCCCCTGGCGGGCTGCCTGCCGATCCTGCTGCAGATCCCGGTCTTCTTCTCGCTCTACAAGGTGCTGACCGTCACCATCGAGATGCGCCACGCGCCCTTCATGGGCTGGATCAAGGACCTCTCGGCGCGCGATCCCACCACCGTCTGGAACCTGTTCGGCCTGATCCCCTGGAACCCGGCGCACGCGCCGCTGGTGGGCGGCCTGCTGGACACCAGCCTGCACATCGGGGTGCTGCCGCTGGCCTATGGGCTGACCCAGTGGCTGACCATGGCCATGAGCCCGCCGGCGCCCGATCCCGCCCAGCAACGGGTGATGCAGCTGATGCCGATCCTATTCACCTTCATCATGGCGCCCTTCGCCGTGGGCCTGCTGATCTACTGGAGCTGGAGCAACCTGCTGACCATCATCCAGCAGTACATCCTGATGCGGCACTACAAGGTCGACAACCCGATCGACGGGCTGATCGGCCGGCTGACCGGCCGGCAGACCGGCAAGGCGGCAGGGTGAGCGACCCCCACGCCGAGGGCCCGTTCGACGCCGACGCACTGGAGGCGGCGCGCAAGCTCTTCGCCCACGAGGTGAGCTTCCTGATGGGCGCCGTGGCGATCTCCGGCCTGCCGGGCACCGAGCTGCCGGAGGTGGCCTTCGCCGGCCGCTCCAACGTCGGCAAGTCGAGCCTGATCAACGCCGTCACCGGGCGCAAGGAGCTGGCGCGCGCCTCCAACGCGCCCGGCCGCACCCGTGAGGTGAACTTCTTCGTCGCCGACGAGAAGCTCCGGCTCGTCGACCTGCCCGGCTACGGCTTCGCCAAGGTGAGCCGCGACGTGGCCAAGAAGTTCCAGAACCTCGGACGCTCGTACCTGCGCGGCCGGCCCAACCTGAAGCGGGCCTACCTGCTGATCGACGCCCGCCATGGGCTGAAGGCGGTGGACGCCGACGCGCTCGAAGCCTTCGACCAGGCCGCGGTCTCCTACCAGATCGTGCTCACCAAGGCCGACAAGCTGAAGCCCGCCGAGGTCGCCAGCGTGGCCGAAGCCACCCTGAAGGCGGTGGCGAAGCGGCCGGCCGCCTTCCCCCGCGTGCTGGCCACCTCCGCGGAGACCGGCCTCGGCATCCCGGAGCTGCGCGCCGAGATCCTCGCGGCCTGCGCCCTCTAGGCGGACCCTGCGTCACGGGGATAAGGAGCGGCGAGCTTCGAGGATCCCGCCATGCTGCAGACCGACGCCCGCACCATCTACGACGAAGAGCTGAACCTGTTCCGCGACCAGGTCCGCAAGTTCTTCGATCGCGAGCTGCTGCCGAACATGGACCGCTGGGAAGAGGAGGGCATCGTCAGCCGCGCCTTCTGGAAGGCCTGCGGCGACGCCGGCATCCTCTGCCCGCAGGTCCCGGCGGCCTACGGCGGCCTGGAGCTGGACTACCGCTACAACGCCGTGGTCGACGAGGAGATGTCCTACGCCGGCTCCAGCGCGGGGATCTCGCTGCAGTCCGACATCACCGTGGACTACATCATCAACTACGGCTCCGAGGCGCAGAAGCAAAAGTGGCTGCCGGGGATGGTCTCGGGCGAGGTGATCACCGCGATCGCCATGACCGAGCCGGGCGCCGGCTCCGACCTGCAGGGCGTCCGCACCAGCGCCCGCAAGGATGGCGACGACTGGGTGATCAACGGGTCGAAGACCTACATCACCAACGGCCAGCTGGCCGACCTGGTGATCGTCGTCTGCCGCACCGACCCGAAGGCCGGCTCCAAGGGCCTGTCGCTGATCCTCGTCGAGGGTGACCGGCCGGGCTTCAAGCGCGGGCGCAACCTCGACAAGATCGGCATGCATTCGGCCGACACCTCCGAGCTGTTCTTCGAGGACGTGCGCGTGCCGCTCGCCAACACCCTGGGCGAGGAGGGCCGCGGCTTCGCCCAGCTGATGAACCAGCTGCCGCAGGAGCGGCTCAACATCGCCCTCCAGGGCCAGGCGGCCGCCCAGCGCGCCTTCGACGAGGCGGTGAAGTTCACCAAGGACCGCAAGGCCTTCAATCAGACGGTGTTCGAGTTCCAGAACACCCGCTTCACCCTCGCCGCGCTGAAGGCCAAGATCCAGGCCGGCTGGGCGCACATCGACTGGTGCCTGGCGCGGCACCTGGAGAAGAAGCTGACCACCGCCGAGGCCTCGGCCGCCAAGCTCTTCCACACCGAACTGCAGTGGGAGGTGGTCGACGCCGCCCTGCAACTGCACGGCGGCGCGGGCTATATGAACGAGTACCCGATCGCCCGCCTGTGGCGCGACGCCCGCGTCCAGCGCATCTACGGCGGCACCAGCGAGATCATGAAGGAAGTGGTGGCGCGGTCGATCTGAGGCGGCCGCACGCCCCCTCAGCCGGCTTCGCCGACAGCTCCCCCGCAAGCGGTGGAGCATCTTGTCGCTCTAGATCCTCCACCGCTTGCGGGGGAGGTGGCTCGGCGCGCAAGCGCCGAGACGGAGGGGGCTCGCATCCTGACGGATGACACGCCCCCCTGCGTCCGCTATCGGAGCGCCTCGAACAGAGCGGGGCGCGAGTTGAGCGACGACAGCCAAAGCCAGGGATGGGCGACCGCCAAGACGCTGGCCGAGGCCCTGCCCTATATCCAGACCTACGACCGCTCGACCGTGGTCATCAAATACGGCGGCCACGCCATGGGCGAGGAGCAGGTGGCCAAGCTGTTCGCCGCCGACGCCGTGCTCCTGAAGATGCTGGGCGTCCATCCGGTGGTGGTGCACGGCGGCGGGCCGCAGATCTCCGCCTGGCTGGCCAAGGCCGGCGTCAAGTCGACCTTCGTCGACGGCCTGCGGGTCACCGACGAGGCGACCATGGAGGTGGCCGAGATGGTCCTCTCCGGGGCGATCAACAAGGAGATCGCCAACTGGATCACCCAGGCCGGCGCCGAGGCCGACGTGCGCGGCGTGGGCCTCTCCGGCAAGGACGCCCGACTGATCACCGTCGAGAAGGTCCAGCGGACCCGCAAGGCCGCCGGATCCGACGAGGAGCAGATGGTCGACCTGGGCTTCGTGGGCGAGCCGAAGATCATCGATCCCAAGCTGATCCAGGCGCTGATCTCGGCCGAGGACGACTACATCCCGGTGGTGGCGCCGATCGGCGTCTCGGCCACCGGCGAGACCTACAACATCAACGCCGACACGGTGGCCGGCGCGCTGGCCGGCGCGCTGGGCGCCAAGCGCATGCTGCTGCTGACCGACGTGGCCGGCGTGCTCGACAAGAACGGCGAGCTGATGCGCCAGCTGACGCTCGACCAGGCCCGCGCCGCGATCGCCGACGGCGTCGCCACCGGCGGCATGATCCCCAAGCTGGAGACCGCCATCGCCGCGGTCGAGGCGGGCGTGGAGGCGGTGGTGATCCTCGACGGCCGCCGGCCGCACGCCATGCTGGTGGAGCTCTTCAGCGAGCACGGGGCGGGCACGCTCGTCTGCAAATGAGCGCCGACCTCAGCCCCGACCTGAGGCATGTGACGACCTGGCTCTTCGACCTGGACAACACCCTCTATCCGGTCGAGTCGGGCTTCATGGGCGAGATCGAGCGGCGGATGACCGCCTTCGTCATGCGCCTCACCGGCCTTCCCCGCGACGAGGCCTACCGGCTGCAGAAGAGCTACCTGGCCGAGCATGGGCTGACGCTACGCGGCCTGATGCTCAACCACGGTGTCGACCCGGCGGAGTTCCACGCCATCTTCCACGACATGTCGCTGGAGGCGCTGGCGCACGATCCGGAGCTGATCACGGCGATCGGGCGCCTGCCGGGCCGGCGGCTGATCTTCACCAACGCCGACGAGGTTCACGCCGAGCGGGTGCTGGTCAGGCTGGGCCTCGCCCACCTGTTCCACGAGGTCTTCCACATCGGCTCCTTCGGCTATGTGCCCAAGCCCGATCCGGAGCCCTTCGCGCGGATGTGCGCCGAGCATGACGTCGCGCCGGCCGCGACCGCCTTCTTCGAGGATTCCGAGCGCAACCTGCAGCCCGCCGCCGAGCTCGGCATGACCACCGTGCTGGTCGGCCCGCAGGCGCAGGCCTCGACCGCGCCCTTCGTCACCTACCGCGCCCAGCACCTCGCGCCCTTCCTGCGCGAGGCGCGCCTGCGCGCCGCCTGACCCCGAGAGGACCATGACCACCATCACCGCCGACGACCTGAAGAGCG
>JAQGIJ010000571.1 GCA_028291285.1 Phenylobacterium sp.
CCTGGGCAGGCGCGGCGGACTCGGGCGCAGGCGCGGTGGTCTGGCCGGCGACGGGCGGGGGCGTCCTCGTCGCCGGAGCGGGCGTCGCTGTCGGCGCGGGCGCGACGGGCGCAGCGGTGGTCTGGGCCTGTGCGGCGCCCGCGAGGCCGGCGGCGAAGATCAGGCTCGTAAGAGCGGTGCGCATAAGGTTCCCCCTGGTACTGACGACGCCATAGAACTTAAGGGAGGGCCACGAGGCAAGAGGGCGAGCGGCTTTGCCGGTGCGTTCGTCCTCCGGAACCCGTGCAGAGCCGCCCAAACGCCCCCTTAGTCAGCTCAGATCGTCGGGGTGTGATTCTCGGTCGCGTGCTCGGCGAGCACGGTCAGGCCGTCGGGCGTGACGTCGGCGAACCCGCCGCGGACCTCGAAGGTGCGCACCCGGCCGTCGTTGTAGACCTTGACCTGGCCTTCCTTCAGCGTGGTCATGAAGGGGGCATGGCCGGCGAGCACGCCGAAGTCGCCCTCGGTCCCCGGCGCGTCCACCTGGTCGACGTCGCCGGAGAAGAGCTCCCGCTCCGGCGACACCAGGGAGAAGTGAAGCTTGGCTGCGGCCATCTGACTTTAAGCTTCCGCCGCCAGCTGCTCGGCCTTGGCCACCGCCTCGTCGATCGAGCCGACCATGTAGAAGGCGGGCTCCGGGAGGTGGTCGCCCTCGCCGTCGCAGATCGCCTTGAACGAGCGGATGGTGTCCGCCAGCTCGACGAACTTGCCGGGCTGGTTGGTGAACTGCTCGGCGACGAAGAACGGCTGCGACAGGAAGCGCTGGATCTTCCGCGCCCGGGCGACCACCAGCTTGTCCTCTTCGGAGAGCTCGTCCATGCCCAGGATGGCGATGATGTCCTTCAGCGCCTTGTACTGCTGCAGGATCTCCTGCACCCGGCGGGCGACGTTGTAGTGCTCCTCGCCGATCACCAGCGGGTCCATGATCCGCGAGGTGGAGTCCAGCGGGTCGACGGCCGGGAAAATGCCCTGCGAGGCGATGTCGCGGCTCAGAACCGTCGTCGCGTCCAGGTGGGCGAAGGAGGTGGCCGGCGCCGGGTCGGTCAGGTCGTCGGCGGGCACGTAGATGGCCTGCACCGAGGTGATCGAGCCCTTGGAGGTCGAGGTGATCCGCTCCTGCAGGTTGCCCATCTCGGTGGCCAGCGTCGGCTGATAGCCCACCGCCGAGGGGATCCGGCCCAAGAGCGCCGACACTTCCGAGCCGGCCTGGGTGAAGCGGAAGATGTTGTCAATGAACAGCAGGACGTCCTTGCCCTCCTGATCGCGGAAGTACTCGGCCTGGGCCAGACCCGTCAGGGCCACGCGGGCGCGAGCGCCCGGCGGCTCGTTCATCTGGCCATAGACCAGGGCGCACTTGGAGCCTTCACCGCCGCCGGGCTTGTTGACGTTGGACTCGATCATCTCGTGATAGAGGTCGTTGCCTTCACGGGTCCGCTCGCCCACGCCGGCCAGCACGGAGTAGCCGCCGTAGGCCTTGGCGATGTTGTTGATCAGCTCCTGCATGGTGACGGTCTTGCCGACGCCGGCGCCGCCGAACAGGCCGATCTTGCCGCCCTTGGTGTAGGGGCAGAGCAGGTCGATGACCTTGATGCCGGTGACCAGCACTTCGGCCGAAGTGGACTGCTCGGCGAAGGACGGCGCCTCGCGGTGGATCTCGCTGGTGAACTCCGAGGAGATCGGGCCGGCCTCGTCGATCGGCTCGCCGATGACGTTCATGATCCGGCCGAGCGTGGCCGGGCCGACGGGCACGGTGATCGGCTTGCCGGTGTCGCGCACCGGCTGGCCGCGGGTCAGGCCCTCGGTGGTGTCCATGGCGATGGCGCGCACGGTGTTCTCGCCCAGGTGCTGGGCGACCTCGAGCACCAGGCGGAACGGCTGGCCGGTCCGCTGGTCGGTGTTGGTGGTCTCCAGCGCGTTCAGGATCGCCGGCAGGTGGCCTACGAACTCGACGTCGACCACGGCGCCGATGATCTGCACGAGCTTGCCGGTGGCCGCGCCTAGCGCGACCGGGGCTTGCGGGACGTCGCCGGCCTTGGCGGGCGAGCGGCGGGCGGGCTTCTTGGCGGCAGCTTCAGACATGTCGGGCACTTTCGGACTAGAGCGCTTCGGCGCCGGAGATGATCTCGATCAGCTCCTTGGTGATCTGCGCCTGGCGTTGACGGTTGTACTTCAGGGTGAGGGCGGCGATCATGTCGCCGGCGTTGCGGGTGGCGTTGTCCATCGCCGTCATCTGCGAGGCGAAGAAGCCGGCCTGGTTCTCCAGCATGGCGGAGAACAGCTGGGTCGTCAGGTTGCGCGGCAGCAGCTCCTCGAGGATCGAGGCCTCGTCGGGCTCGTACTCGTAGGCGGCGCCCCGCAGGTCGACGGCCGCACCGCCGGCCTCGACCTCGGCCGGGATCAGCTGCTTGGCGGTCGGCGTCTGGCTGACCACCGACTTGAAGCGGCTGTAGAACAGGGTGACCACGTCCACGTCGCCGGCCTCGAACAGCTCGCGGATCTTCACCGCGACCTCCTCCGCCCGCTCCAGCGAGGGACTGCCGCCGGTCTCGAAAATACCGACCGAGCGGTCGCCGTAGAGCCGGCGCAGCTGGTCGCGGGCCTTGCGGCCGACGGTCAGGACGCGGACGTCCTTGCCCTCGTTCAGCAGGTTCGCGATCCGCTCGCG
>JAQGIJ010000588.1 GCA_028291285.1 Phenylobacterium sp.
AGCGCCAGCTGTTCCCAGCGGGCGAAGGCGGCGAAGTAGCGGTTGGGCACCGGCAGGATGTTGGCGCTGTCGAAGCCGCGGTAGCTGGAGCCCTTGCCCAGCCAGGGGGAGACCAGGTTGTCGATGATCCGGTAGTCGAAGGCGTCGCCCGCCACGCCCACCCCGGACCGCCCGAGCGGGATCGAGCGGATCTCGCGCATGTCGCGGCTGGCGCGCATCAGGGCCAGCTGGTCCCAGCGCGCAAACGCCGAGTAGTAGCGGTTCGGTATCGGCAGCACCTTGCCGAGGCTGGCGTAGCTCGACCCCTTGCCGAGCTCCGGCGACACGAGATTGTCGAGGATCCGGTAGTCGAAGGCGTCGCCCGCCACGCCCACGCCCGAGCGGCCGAGCGGGAGGGCGCGGACCTCGCCGCCCTGCCGCTCAAAGCGGATGATCGAGAAGTCCGAGGTGCCGCCGCCGAAGTCGCCCACCAGCACGGTGGCGTCCTCCCTCAGCTCGCGGGCGAAGAAGAAGGCCGCGCCCACCGGCTCGTAGGCATAGAGGATCTCCGTGAAGCCAAGCCGCCGGAACGCCGTCTCATAGCGCTCGAGCGCCAGGGCCGCGCTGGGCGCCGCGCCGGCGAACACCACTGGCCGGCCGACGATCACCCGCTCCGGGCGCGGCAGGCCGCCCGCGGCGTCTTCCCGCAGCTTCAGCAGGAAGGTCGAGAGCAGGTCCTCGAAGCGGTAGCGGCGGCCCAGGATCCGCGTCTCGGTGAAGGTCTCCGAGGCCGCGAAGGTCTTGAACGACTGGATGAAGCGGGTGTCGGCCGGATCCTCCGCATAGGCCTCGATGGCCCAGGGCCCGGCCGCGACGGTCCGCTCGGAGGGCCGCTCCGGCGGCGCCTGGAAGGCGAGCGCGGAGCGGAAGGCGAAGATCTCGCCCGCCGGCGCGCCGAAGCGGATCAACCGCGCCGGGCCAGTCCCGTCGGCCAGGGCCAGCACGGTGTTGGTCGTGCCGAAGTCGATGCCGAGGCTCAGGCCGGCCATGCGGCGCTCCTAAATCCAGGCGCGGCGGCGAGGCGCCTGCCTGGCTCGGCCGGTGAACCTAGCCTTCGACCTCCGCCTGCGCGCCGTCGTGGGCGCAGACCGTGGCCATCTGCAGGATCTTGGAGACGGAGGCCGAGAGCGGGCAGATCTGCACCGGCCGCGCGAGCCCCAGCAGCAGCGGCCCGATCACCGTCGCCCCGCCGAGCGCCTGGATCAGCTGGGTGGAGATGGCGGCGGAGTGGATGGCTGGCATGATCAGCACATTGGCCGGGCCCGAGAGGCGCATGAACGGATAGTTCACCCGCGCCGCGGGGTTCAGCGCCAGCTCCGGCGGCATCTCGCCTTCGTACTCGAAATCGAGCCCGTCCATGTCGTCGAGCATGGCCACGGCCTCGCGCACCTTCTCCGACCGCTCGCCCATCGGGTTGCCGAAGGTGGAGTAGCTCATGAACGCGACCCTGGGCGTGTAGCCGAGGCCGCTGACGGCGCGGGCCGCCTCCAGGGCGATCTCCACCAGCTCCTCGGCCTCCGGCATCTCGGTGACGTTGGTGTCGGCGATGAACAGGGTGCGGCCCTTGGCCATGACCACGCTCATGCCCATCACCCGGCCGCCCGGCGCCGGGTCGATCACCTGCAGCACCTCGTTCAGCACCTGGTCGAAGGCGCGGGTGACGCCGGTGACCATGCCGTCGGCGTGGCCGTGGGCGACCATGGAGGCGGCGAAGACGTTGCGGTCCTGGTTGATCAGCCGCTGCACGTCTCGCCGCAGGTAGCCTTCCCGCTGCAGCCGCTCGTAGAGGCCGTCCACGAACGCGGTGTTCCAGTGCGAGAGCCGGGCGTTGATGATCTCCAGCTTGGTCTCGGCCGGATTCAGGCCCACCAGGCGCATGTTGGCGTGCACCAGCTCCTCGCGGCCGACCAGCACCGCATCGCCCAGGCCGCTCGACTGGAAGCCGTAGGCGGCGCGGATGACGCTGGGCTCCTCGCCCTCGGCGAAGACGATCTTCTTCTTCGGCGCCGCCTGCACGGCGCCCTGCAGCTTCTGCAGGAAGGCCGCGGTGGGATCGAGCCGCTGGGCGAGCGAGGCCCGGTAGGCGTCCATGTCCTCGATCGGCTTGCGCGCCACGCCGCTGTCCATCGCGGCCTGGGCGACGAACGGCGGGATGTAGGAGATCAGCCGCGGGTCGAACGGGCTCGGGATGATGTACTCGGGGCCGAACTTCAGCTGGGCGCCGTGGTAGGCGGCGGCGACCTCGTCGGGCACGTCCTCCCGGGCCAGCTGCGCCAGCGCGTTGGCGCAGGCGATCTTCATCTCCATGTTCACCCGCCGCGCGCGCACGTCGAGCGCTCCGCGGAAGATGTAGGGGAAGCCCAGGACGTTGTTGACCTGGTTGGGATAGTCGCTGCGGCCGGTGGCGACGATGGCGTCGGGCCGCACGGCGTAGACCTCCTCCGGGGTGATCTCCGGATCCGGATTGGCCATGGCGAAGATGATCGGCTTGGCCGCCATCGACTTGACCAGATCCTGGGTGAGCGCCCCCTTGACCGAGAGGCCGATGAACACGTCGGCGCCGACCATGGCCTCGGCCAGCGTGCGGGCGTCGGTGTCGATCGCGTGCGCGCTCTTCCACTGGTTCATGTCGTTGGTGCGGCCGCGGTAGATCACCCCCTTGGAGTCGCAGGCGATGACGTTCTGCTGCGCCACGCCCATGGCCTTGATCAGCTCCAGCGTGGCGATCCCCGCCGCGCCGGCGCCGTTCAGCACGACCTTGATCTTGGAGATGTCGCGCCCGGTGATGGCGCAGGCGTTGATCAGGCCGGCGGACGAGATGATGGCGGTGCCGTGCTGGTCGTCGTGGAACACCGGGATGTCGAGCAGCTCCTGCAGCTCGGTCTCGATGCGGAAGCACTCGGGGCTCTTGATGTCCTCGAGGTTGATGCCGCCCCAGGTGATGCCGATGTTCTTGACGACGGTGATGATCTCGTCCGGGTCCTTGGACAACAGCTCGACGTCGATGGCGTCAACGTCGGCGAAGCGCTTGAAGAGGACGGCCTTGCCCTCCATCACCGGCTTGGAGGCGAGCGCGCCCAGGTCGCCCAGCCCCAGGATGGCGGTGCCGTTGGAGATCACGGCCACCATGTTGCCCTTCGACGTGTAGTCGTAGGCGCTCTCCGGATCCTCGGCGATCTTCAACACCGGTATGGCCACGCCCGGCGAATAGGCGAGGCTCAGGTCGCGCTGGGTGGCCATCGGCTTGGTGGGCGCGATGGCGATCTTCCCGGGGATCGGGTGCTTGTGGAAGCTCAGAGCTTCCTCGTCGGTGAATGTGCGTTTTTCGGCGTCGCTCATGCGGCGGCGTATCCTTCGACCGGGCCGGCGGGGCTTTAAGAGCCGGCAACCTATAGAGCCGGGGCGACTGGAACAACCTTCGCCCGCGGTCAAGCTTTGTCACTTCGCATCGGAGCGGCTTGACCGAGTGGTAAGTGCCGGCTTACGGTAAGCCATGGCTAACGCACTTGCCTTCGCCGCCCTTGCCGATCCGACGCGGCGCGCCGTCTTCGAGCGCCTGGCGGACGGGCCGCGGGCGGTGGGCGAGCTGGCGGCCGGCCTGCCGGTCAGCCGGCCGGCAGTCTCCCAGCACCTCAAGGCGCTCAAGGCGGCCGGGCTGGTCAGCGACGAGGCGGCGGGGGCGAGGCGCGTCTACCGCATCGACCCGGCGGGCCTGGGCCAGCTCCGCGCCTGGCTCGATCGGTTCTGGGACGCCGCGCTGGAGAGCTTCCGCGCGGAGGTCGAGCGCGACGCCAAGCAGGAGGACGCGCCGTGAACCAACTCATCCAACCGGCTCCGATCCGCAAGACGCTGGAGGTGCGGGCCAGCCAAGCCCGCGCCTTCGCGGTGTTCACCGACGGCTTCGACCGCTGGTGGCCGAAGTCGCACACCATCGGCAAGTCGCCGCTGAAGCGCGCCGTCATCGAGCCGCGCGCCGGCGGCCGCTGGTA
>JAQGIJ010000589.1 GCA_028291285.1 Phenylobacterium sp.
GATACGATCCTCGGACGTGAGAACGTTCGCCATCCTTCGGCCTCCCTGAATTTTGCGCACGCCGGCCCGGTTGGGTCAGCGCAGCATTGCGTTCCTGCGTCCTGCGCGGGTTGGGTTGCGGCCTTGCAAGAGGCGTCGCGCTCGAAGCGGTGAACCGCCGGGCGAACTGTTCGCACGGCGCCTCGGCTGCGCGAGCTGTGCCGACACGACTGTCAACGCCTCCTCCCTGCTGGTTTCTTCTCTGAACGGGGCGCCGATCCCGCGTGCGGAGCTGGCGTTGACCTTGACGCAAGCCTCGTCCTTGAATCATGCATTGTCAACGTGATAATATATTATATCGTGCCGCTGAAGCAGTTGGAATAGCGACGGCTGCCGAGCAGGAGGTCGTCTTGGCGCGATGCTGTTGGTTGGACGGGGGGAGGCCGAAGCGCCGCGCGATGGGCGCCGATTTCACACCGCGCGCGCGGACTTCGAACAGTGGGTTCGGGCCGCTCGATGTGGCGGCGCGGCAAGCGGCCGGCTCTGGCGGCGCGAGGACCTTAGCGGCCTCGCCGGGCGATGAGCCCTTAGTCGAGGAGGCTGGGATCGAGGAGGTGGTGACCCCAGGAGTCGCCGCCGGGATTGTACTCCGACTGGGCCAGCGCGTGTTGCCCGCCCCAGCCGTATTCGCAGAAGAAGCCGGACGGCGTCTGCATGTAGAACGAGACCATGTTGTCGTTCTGGTGACGTCCCAATCCCATCAGGATCGGGATCTGCCGCTCCTGCGCCAGTTCATAGGCCAGCCCCACGTCGTCGAGGTTGTCGACCTCGACCATGAAGTGCTGGACCCGCTTCTTGAACCGGGGAAGGCCGAAGGCGATGGAGTGGCCTCGCGAATTGCAGTGGAGGAAGACCGGCTCGATCCACTCGCCGCCGATCGCCAGTCGCGCCTCGATGCTGCCACGCATGCCAAGCGCTTCCCGGTAGAAGCGTTCCGAGGCGGCGATCCCCCGCTCGCGGATGATCATGTGGCCCAGCCCGCCGGCGCCGACGGAGAACTTGCCGTGCATGCCACGGCCCGGCCGCAGCGGCGCACGTCGATCGACCTGCGGTCCATGGAAGACCTCGATGGGCAGGCCGGCCGGATCTTCCAGTTTCAGGAACTCCAACACGTGCCGCTCTTTCGCCTCGGCCGGCGAGGCCTCCACGAAGGGGACGCTGAGTTCTTGCAAGTGGCGCTTCATGCCCCAGAAGGTGTCCGGCCCGGACACGCGGAACCCGGCGTAGGCGAGATCATCGCTGCCGCCTTGCTGAAGCACGATCCGCTGGTGCCAGTAGTCCATGCGAAGGCGCGCCGCGTCGCCCTCGTCGGTGAACTCCATTCCGAGCACGTCCGAACCGAAGGTGCGCCAGGCGCCGAGATCGCTCACCTCGAAGCCGATGTAGCCCAGCTCGGTCACGCCAATCCGATCCATCTCACGCTCCTTGCCGGATCCGACCCGGCCGTCATGCACGACGAGTGCGGGTCTTCCGTCAGCCGATTCCAAATCCCGCCCGCGCCGCACCGCGGCGGGGACGGCGCTCTTGACGCCGAAATTCATCACGCGTACCGATACGTGAAATCTAGTTGCAGTCAATAGAACGAATAGGGCGAAGCGGCCGCGGAAGCAAGGCGATCTGGCGGACCGTGGCGCCGACGGACGCTGCCGCCGACCTCCTCGGCAGCTTGGGCCCGCCCGCCGCCATTCCGGGAGCCACCAGCGATGATCACTGAACAGTCGAGCGTGGACATCGCGCAGATGATGACGCTCGCAGACATTACCAAGCGCCACGCCATGACGCGGCCGAGCGCGGTCGCGCTATCGTTCGAGGGGCGGGACACAACCTATCTCCAGTTTCACCAGCGCAGCAACCAGGTCGCCCATGCCCTGCTGGCGACCGGCGTGTCGCGCGGCGACCGCATCGGCTACCTCGGCAAGAACTGCGACCACTATTTCGAGCTGCTGTTCGGCGCGGCGAAGATCGGCGCGGTCATCACCCCCGTCGGCTGGCGGCTGGCGCCGGCGGAGGCCGCCTTCATCCTGCAGGACTCCAACGCCCGCGTGGTCTTCGTCGGCCCGGATGTGTCGCAGCAGGCCTCGGCGGTGCTGGGTCAGCTGGAAACCCCTCTGGTCGTGGCGATGGCGCCGGACGCCGTGGCGGGCGCCGCAACGTACGAGCGGTGGCGAGACGCCGCGTCGAGCTCCGACCTGACGGCGCAGCCCGAGCCCGACGACGTGGTGGCGCAGATGTACACCTCCGGCACCACCGGCCGGCCCAAGGGCGCGATGCTCACCCACGCCAACATGCTGGGCAAGCAGCGCGACGCGGCCAAGGCGCGCATGGCCTGGCACCTGTGGGCGACCGACGAGGTCAGCCTCGTCGCCATGCCTGTCGCCCACGTGGGCGGAACCCTGTGGGGGCTTGTTGGCCTGCTCTACGGCGCCAAGGGCATCGTCGCGCGCGAATTCGATCCCCTGTCGGTGCTCGACTACATCGAGCGCGACCGCGTTTCGAAGATGTTCATGGTGCCGGCGGCGCTTCAGATCGTCGTGCGTCAGCCGCGCAGCCGCACCGTCAACTTCGAACGGCTGCGCTACATCCTCTACGGCGCCTCACCGATGCCGC
>JAQGIJ010000609.1 GCA_028291285.1 Phenylobacterium sp.
CGAAAGTGTAGGTGCATTCGGGGCGAGCAGGCCGTCAGGCTTGATCCCTCATCAGTCTGCTCGCCACACAAAGGAGATCGAGCAATGTCAAAGTTTGTGACCCGCTTCCTGAAGGACGAATCCGGCGCCACGGCCATCGAATACGGCCTGATCGCCGCTCTGATCGCCGCGGTGATCATCACCGCGCTGACCACCATCGGCAGCAACCTGAACGGCACCTTCACCACCATCGGCGCCAAGGTGGCGACCGCCGCCTAGTCGCGTCCCACGCGGTTTCGAAGCAGCCCCCCGGAGAGCGATCTCCGGGGGGTTTTGCGTTCTGGGGGTTCCCACCCGGACGAGTAGCCGCCGGCCGCCCCCAGCGACCGCTCTACCCCGCGAAAGCGGGGATCCAGGCTTTTTCTGTCCTGCGGCTGTGGCCCCGCCCCAGCGGCTGAAACCAAAACACCTGGGTCCCCACTTTCGCGGTGAAGAGCGGCGACAGGGAGCGGTCACCTGGCCTTGAAGGTCATGGCGGCCGGTCCTTGACCCGGCTGGTCCGGCAGGCTCCGATCTCGCCGTGACATTCAAGGACGCGGTTCCTCCCGAGGGAGGACGTATCGACGACGCGATCTCGATCCGGCGCGCGTCACCCGCCGACGCCGGGGCGATCCGCGCGCTTACCCGCGCCGCCTACGCCAAATGGGTCCCGCTGATCGGGCGCGAGCCGCTGCCGATGACCGCCGACTATGAGCGCGCCGTGCGGGCGCACCGCTTCGACCTTCTGTACCTCGGCCAAACCCTGGCCGGGCTTATCGAGACCGTGGCCGACGGCGACGAGCTGCTGATCGTCAACGTCGCCGTCGCGCCGGACTTCCAGGGGCGCGGGCTCGGCGTGAGGCTGATGGCGCTCGCCGAGACGTTGGCGGCGGCGGGGGGGCTGAAGGGCCTGCGCCTCTACACAAACCAGAAGTTCGAGGCGAACATCCGCCTCTACGCCGCGCTCGGCTACCGGGTGACGCGCGAAGACGCACTGAACGGCGGCGTCGCCCTGCACATGGCCAAGCCGCTGCCCTAGGGGTGCGCCCGCAAACCCTCTGTTCACGCGCCGCGCCGCATGCTGGGCTCCCTTCGGAGGCGTCATGATCCACTCCATCCAGACCGCGGTGCTGCTGGTCTTCCCGGCCCTGGTGATCCTGGGCGCGGTGCGCGACCTGGTGAGCTACCGGATCCCCAACTGGATCTCGCTGGCGCTGGTCGCCGGCTTCGCGGTCGCGGCGGGCGTCGGCGCCCTGGTCGGCGTGCCGGCAGGGGCGCTGTGGCTCGACCTGGCGGTGGGCGCGGCCGCCCTGGTGCTGGGCGTGGCCATGTTCGCCTTCCGCTGGATCGGCGGCGGCGATGCCAAGCTGTTCGCGGCCGCCGCCCTCTGGATCGGCTGGCCGGCGCTCGAGACCTACCTCGCCGCCACCTGTCTGGCCGGCGGCGCGCTGGCGGCCCTCCTCCTGGCGCTGCGCTCGGCGCCGGTGCGCGCGCTGGCGCTCTCCGGCCCGCCCTGGTTCGCGCGCCTGGCCGAGCCGGGGGAGAGCGTCCCCTACGGAGTGGCGATCGCCGTGGGCGCGCTGGCGGCCTTCCCGGCGAGCGCCCTCGTCCGGGCCGCCCAGCTCTTCTGAGCGGTTGCGGAGGCCCCGCGCTTGCGACACAGGAAGGCGACCGCCGCGGCCCGTTCCGCACCGCCTTGAAGAGCCCCAGGCCCGCCATGTCCGAAGTCATCCTCGAAGCATCCGCCGGCGCCGTCGTCCCCGTCTACGCCCTGACCGATCAGGAGACGCCGGCCTACCTGGAGGGCGCGCCAGACGCGGTGAAGGCCCACGCCCGGTTCGCCGAGTTCAAGGGCAAGGCCGGCCAGGTGGTCGCCGTCCCCGACGCCGAGGGCCAGCTGGAGCGCGTGCTCTTCGGCCTCGGCGCCGCGCCCGACGCCATGGGCTTCCGCGCGCTGCCCGCCAAGCTCCCGGCGGGGACCTATCGCATCGTCCAGGCGCCGGAGGGGCTGGCCCCCGGCCAGGTGGCGCTGGCCTTCGCGCTGGGGAGCTACCGGTTCGACCGCTACAAGAAGAACGGCGGCGAACGCGCGCGCCTGGTGGCTGACGGCGCGGACGTCGAGGAGGTGCGCCAGGTGGCGCACGCCTGCGCGCTCGCCCGGGACATGATCAACACCCCGGCCAACGACATGGGGCCGCGGCAGATCGAGACCATCGCCCGGGAAATCGCCGAGCAGTACGGGGCCCAGATCACCGTCGTCCAGGGCGAGGGGCTGCTGGAGGCCAACTACCCGGCGGTCCATGCGGTGGGCCGCGCGGCGGTCGCCGAGCGGGCGCCGCGGATGATCGAGATCGCCTGGGGCGAGGAAGGCCTGCCGCTGGTGGCGCTGGTCGGCAAGGGCGTGGTGTTCGACACCGGCGGGCTCGACATCAAGCCCTCCTCCGGCATGCGGTTGATGAAGAAGGATATGGGCGGGGCGGCGCATGCGCTGGCGCTGGGCCGGATGATCATGGCCGCCCGGCTGCCGGTGCGCCTGGCGCTGCTGGTCCCGGTGGTGGAGAACGCCATCTCCGGCGACGCCATGCGCCCGGGCGACGTCATCGCCTCGCGCAAGGGCCTCTCCATCGAGATCGGCAACACCGATGCGGAGGGACGGCTGATCCTGGCCGACGCCCTGACCCGCGCCGCCGAGCTGGAGCCGGCGCTGACCATCGATCTGGCGACGCTGACCGGGGCTGCGCGGGCCGCGCTCGGGCCGCAGCTGCCGCCCTTCTTCACCGACGACGAGGCGCTCGCCGAGGCCATCGCACGCCACGCCCAGGCCGCCGCCGACCCGCTCTGGCGCCTGCCGCTGTGGAAGGGCTACCTCGAGGCCCTCGACACCGAGATCGCCGACATCAAGAACGACCCGGACGCCTGGGCGCAGGCGGGCGCGGTCACCGCCGCCCTGTTCCTGCAGCGCTTCGCCCCGGCCGGGCCCTGGGCGCATCTGGACGTCTTCGCCTGGAACTCGAAAGCCGGGCCCGGCCGCCCCACCGGCGGCGAAGCCCAGGCGATCCGCGGCCTCTACGCCATGATCCGAGAGCGCTTCTCGTGAGCCCAGATCCGCGCGTCGCAGACCCGCGGGTCACGCCGTTGCGCGACGGGATCGCGGCGCGCGCGCTGGAAGGGATCGTCCCGGCCGAGGTCTACCTCGATCCCAAGCCGCTGCGCTGCGCGGTCCCGGCCGCCGCCCTGGGTCGCGCGCCGGACGAGCGCTCCGAGCAGATGGACCAGCTGCTGTTCGGCGAGGTCTTCGAGGCGCTGGAGGAGGAGGCTGGCGGCTTCCTCTGGGGCCAGGCCCGCCGCGACGGCTATGTGGGCTTTGTCGAGGCCCGCGCGCTGGGCGCGCCCGGCGAGGCGCCCACCCACCGCGTCGGCGCGATCCGCACCTATGCCTTCGCCCAGGCCAGCATCAAGTCGAAGGCCGCCGGGCCGTATTCCCAGGGCGCCCTGGTGACCGTCGAGGCCGAAGAGGGCCGGCTTGCCAAGGTGACGGGCGCGGGCTGGATGGCGGTCGAGCACCTCACCCCGATCGGCGCCTTCGAGGCCGACCCGGCGGCGGTCGCCGAGCGCTACCTCGGCGCGCCTTACCTGTGGGGCGGCCGCGAGAGCCTGGGGCTCGACTGCTCGGGGCTCGTGCAGCAGGCGCTCCTGGCTTGCGGGCTGGCCTGCCCGCGCGACGCCGACCAGCAATCGCAGCTCGGCCGCGAGATCGACCGTGGCGAGTTCGGCCGCAACGACCTGGTGTTCTGGAAGGGACACGTGGCGGTCGGCCTGGATCCCGAGCGCATCCTGCACGCCAACGGCCATCACATGGCCGTCGCGATCGAGCCGCTGGAGGCGGCCGTCGAACGCATAAAGGCGGCGGGCTCGGGCGAGCCCACCGCCTTTCGCAGACTCTAGAGACCTACGCCCTTACGGCTTGTGCGGGTCGGCGCCCGAGGAGGTCGCGCCGGTGGTGTTCTGCTGGCTCGGCGCGCCCGGGCCCTGGCCCGCGGGGCCGCCGGCGCCGGTGGCTGGCGTCGCCGTCGAGCCAGTGGCGGTGGGCTGGCCGGGTTTGGCAGCGCCCGGCGCCGTCGCGCCGCCCAGCGCCGCAGTGGGGGTCGGCCCGGTCGTGCCGGCGCTGGCCGCCTTGGTCGCGGCGGCAGGGTTCGGCGGCGGGATCGGCAGGCTCGAGCCCTGGGTGTGCAGGTAGGCGATGACGTCGATGCGGTCTTCCGGCTTCTTCAGGCCGACGAAGGTCATCTTCGTGCCGTTGACGTAGGCCTGCGGGCCCTTGAGGAATTCGTAGAGGTGCTCGTAGTCCCAGATCGGCTGCTTGGCGCCGAAGGCCTGCATGGCCGGCGAATAGGCGAAGCCGGCCTCGGTGCCCGGCTTGCGGCCGACCACGCCCATCAGATCCGGGCCGGTGCCGTTCGCCGTCAGGCTGTGGCAGGACTGGCACTTGGCGAACACCGCCTGGCCGGCGGCGACATCGGCCTTGGGAAGGACCGTGCCCCAGTCGGGCGGCACGTCGGCGGCGGCAGCGCCTTCTGCGGCGGTGTCCGCAGCGACTTCCACGGTGTAGCCGGGCTTCTGGACCTTTTCGTCGCTGAAGATCCCGCTGGAGAGCTCGCGAAGGCCCACAATGGCCAGGCCCGTCGCCAGCAGCGCGCCGGCGACCTTGTTGAAGGAAAGGTCGCTCATCGTTGTGTAATCGTGCCCTCTCACGGCCGGCAGCGCGGCCGGCGAAAGCGCGGGAATCCCGCCCCCTTATTGCGCCCGGCTCTCTTACACGCTACCGGCGCTGGCGCAACCGCCCAAGCAGCAGCATGAACCCGATCGTCCTCATCCCCGCGCGCATGGCCGCGACCCGCCTGCCGGGGAAGCCGCTGGCCGATATCGAAGGCGCGCCGATGATCGTTCGGGTGTTGCGGCAGGCGCAGGCGGCGAAGGCCGGACCGGTGGCCGTGGCGGCTGGTGATCGTGAAATCGTCGAGGCCGTACGGGCGGCCGGCGGGACCGCCGTGCAGACCGATCCGGCCCTGCCGTCGGGCTCCGACCGCATCCTCGCCGCGCTCGCCGAACTGGACCCGCAGGGCCGCCACGACGTGGTGGTGAACCTGCAGGGCGACATGCCGTTCGTCGGGCCGTCGGTGGTCGCCCGCTGCGTCGAGCTTCTGGCCCGCGAGCCCGGCTGCGACATCGCCACGGTGGTTGCGCCGGAGGCCTCGCTCGCCGACCGCGCCAATCCGGACGTCGTCAAGGCCGTGCTCTCGCTGCAGCCGGACGGCAGGAGCGGGCGCGCCCTCTATTTCACCCGCTCGACCCTCTATGGCGAGGCGCCTGTCTGGCGCCATATCGGCATCTACGGCTTTCGCCGTGCGGCGCTGGAGGCGTTCAACGCGGCGCCGTCGTCGCCTCTGGAGGCGCGTGAGAAGCTCGAGCAGCTGCGGGCGCTGGAGCTCGGCCTATCCATCTGGGCCGCCGTGATCGAAACGGCCCCCATCTCGGTCGACAATCCCTCCGACCTGGAACGCGCGCGACAATACGCCAAGGAGCATCGATGAGCCCGCGACGCATCGCCTTCCAGGGCGAGCTCGGCGCCAACAGCCACGAGGTCTGCCAGGCGGCCTATCCCGAGTACCAGCCCGTGCCGCATCCGAGCTTCGAGGACGCCTTCGAGGCGGTGCGCTCGGGCGACTGCGAGCTGGGCATGATCCCGGTGGAGAACTCCATCGCCGGCCGGGTGGCCGACGTGCACCATCTGCTGCCGTCGTCGGGGCTGAAGATCATCGGCGAGCGTTTCAAGCCGATCCGCTTCCAGCTGATGGCCAATCCGGGAACCCGGATCGAGGACGTGGCCACGGTGGTCAGCATGCCCATCGCCCTTGGCCAGTGCCGCAAGACGCTGCGCCGGCTGGGCGTGCGCACCGAACCCTCTGGCGACACGGCCGGCGCCGCCAAGGCTCTGGCCGAGCACCCCGACCCCACCCGCGCCGCCATCGCCCCGGCCCTGGCCGCGCGGATCTATGGCCTGGAGGTGCTCCTGGCCGACATCGAGGACGAGGCCCACAACACCACCCGGTTCCTGGTGATGAGCGCCGAGGCCGATCCGCCGCGGCCGCCGGCCAGCGCGCCCTGCGTGACCAGCTTCATCTTCCGCGTGCGCAATATACCCGCCGCGCTCTACAAGGCCCTGGGCGGCTTCGCCACCAACGGCGTCAACATGACCAAGCTCGAGAGCTATATGGAGAACGGCGCCTTCACGGCCACCTTCTTCTACGCCGAGGTGGACGGACGTCCGGAAGATGCGCCGCTCGGGCGGGCGCTGGAGGAGCTGAGCTATTTCAGCGATCACTTCGAGGTGCTGGGCGTGTATGCGGCCGATCCGTTTCGGAGCGCCTAAAGCAGGTGGGCCAAGGCGCGCAGGGCGCCGACCTCAACACACTCGCTAACGTCATCGCCGGCCGTCAGTGCCGGCGACCTATTGGACGCGACCCCTGAGGGTGGCCATGCGCGAGCATGGTCACGCTCGGCCTTCAATGAAGTCCAAGCATACTTCGGGCAAACGCGCTTGGCCGCGCTCACGCGCAGCCACCCCCGGTCAGCGGCGCTCAATGGCCGGGAGTTAAGCCCGGCCATGATGGGGTGGACGGCCTCCGGCGGCAT
>JAQGIJ010000612.1 GCA_028291285.1 Phenylobacterium sp.
TCGATCTATACCGGGTGGCCGCCGCCTATAACTCGGACATGAAGTACGCCTTCATGAAGGTGCGCGAGCGCAACATGCGCAACCTGGGTATGTCGCTGCGAGCTTTCAGAGATGGCGGCCGCGGCAAAGCGGTCGAGGAGCGGCGGTACGCCGAAGCGATGCTGCTCTTGCTGGAGCTGGAGCAAGTCGGCATGCAGTCGCAATTTATCACCAGCAAAGAAACGCGAACCGCGATGGTCGATCTGGTGTCGGAGAAATTCTGGAGCTTCGTTCGCAAGTACGGAGCGACCGGCGGCGACGATCGCTCGCGGCGTTCGATCGGCAGATAGATCCGACAGCCGCCGCGCCGATCCTATCGAGTGCACAAAGGGGGGGATGCATGCCTGATCAAGGAGGCCGCGGCGAGTTCGTCGCCGAAGGCGCCGCGGCCAGCGCCCGTCGTTGGTCGACCCCTTACAAAATCTACTTCCTCGCCATCATCGCGCTGACGTTCGTCTGCAACTACGTCGACCGCACCATGCTGGGCGCCATGGTGGAAGCCATCAAGGCGGATCTGTCGATCTCGGACGGGCAGATCGGCCTTGTCGCCGGGGCGGCCTTCTCTCTGTTCTACGCCACCGCCGGCCTGCCTTTGGCGCGCCTCGCCGACCGGTCCGACAGGATCCGGATGATCTCGATCGCCATGGTGGTCTGGAGCATCTGCACGAGCGCCTGCGGCTTCGCGGGGAACTTCTTCCAGCTCCTGCTCGCCAGGGCCGGGGTGGCGGCGGGCGAATCGGCGGGCCAGCCGCCCGCCTACTCGATGATCAGCGACCTGTTCACACCCAAGGCGCGGTCCACCGCCACGGCGATCTTCCAGGTCGGGGGAACAATCGGGGGCGCTCTGGGACTGGCGCTCGGCGGCCTTCTCGCCAGCCATCTGGGCTGGCGCGGCGCCTTCATGGTGATGTGCGTCCCTGGCCTGATCCTGGCTCTGATCACCTGGACGACGCTCCGCGACCCGCCGCGCGGCCTGTCAGAGGGCCGGGTCATGGACGAGCAGGCGCCGCCAGCCGTGACGGTGGTAAAGCTGGTGCTGTCCCGTCCGACCTTCGTCTGCACCGCCTTGGGATGCGGCCTGATGAACTACGCTATGTTCAGCCTGCTGACCTGGATGCCGGCCTTCCTGTCGCGCTCGCACCACCTCACCATGGCGCAGGCGGGCGGCCTGGCCGGCGCGATCGAAATGGTTGGCGGCCTGCTCGGAGCAATCGGCGGCGCCATAATCGTCGATCTTGCAGGTCAGCGGCATGAGCGGTGGCGTCTGCTGATCCCATCCATTGCAGCCCTACTCTCGGCTCCGCTGATGGTGGCCTTCCTGTTCAGCGGCTCGCTCTACCTCGCCGCCGGTTGCCTGGCTGCATGCACGGTGCTCATGCGCTTCTGGATGGGCTCGTCCTATACGGTGGTGCAGCGACTCGTGGGGTTGCGGATGCGCACGGTCACCACCGCCGTGCTGCTGTTCGCGATCAACATTGTCGGCATGGGCCTGGGACCCTGGATCGTCGGATCCATCAGCGATCTGACCGCCCATGTGGGCGGGGCGAATTCCCTGCGCCTTGGTCTGCTTTCGACCGTCCCTGCGTTGCTGATCTCTGGCGCATTACTGCTTGTCGCCGCGTGGAACCTGCCGCGCGATCTCGCGCGGGCGCCCGAATAGACGAGGACCTACCTGGAAAGGCCGCACTGCTTTCCAGTTTGTCAGCGGACTTGCCGGGCCATCGTCCTATTCGTGGGCGCCGCGCCGGTTAAGCACCTCGGCCCGGAGATCGGCCTTCTTCACCTTGCCGCTAGGGGTCCTCGGCAGCTGCTCCCGCAACTCGAGGTGCTGGGGCGTCTTCTGGCGCGCCACACCCATCTTCTGGAACGCCTGGTCGATGTCCTTCAGGGTCAGCTTTGCGCCAGGCTCCAGCACCAGCACGGCGCAGATCCGCTCGCCCAGGCGGGAGTCGGGAATTGCGATGGCCGCCGCGTCCGCCACACAGGGAATGCTCATCAGCAGGTCCTCGACCTCCCGGGAGGAGATGTTCTGGCCCCCTCGGATGATGATGTCTTTCTTGCGATCCGTGATGGTCAAGAAGCCGCGGGAGTCGAGCCGCCCAATGTCGCCGGTCCGGAACCAGCCGCCCGGCAGGAAGGCCCCCTCATTGAGCTCTGGCTTTAGATAGCCCACGAACAGCTCGGCGCCCCTCAGCACGACCTCGCCTTCCCCGCCCAGGGCCACATCCCGGCCGTCGTCATCAACAATCCGAACTTCGGTCTCGGGGAAGGGTCGGCCATCCGTCCGCAGGCGATCCTCGAAGGTATCTTCGGGGACACACTGCGTGGCCGTGGGATGTTCCGTCGAGCCATAGCTGCGCACCACCGGCACGCCCGCCGCCGTCGCGCGCTCCATCAGCGCTTCGGGCACATTGGTGGCCCCCACTCGAACGGCCTTGAGACTGGCCAAGGATTTCCCCCTGGACGCCGCCGAGGAGAGCATTCCTGAAAGATGGAAGGGGGTGGAGCCGAGGCCGCCTACCTGCCACGCCTCTATGAGGTCGACGGCGGCGTTGGCATCCCACTTGTCCATCAGGACCGAGGGCAGGCCCATGACCCCGTGGGTCAGCACGGCGAGGGTGCCGGCCAGGTGCCCGGTAGGCCACGGCGACAGCAAGGCCCCCTCTTCCTTGAAGTGCCCGCGGCTGCGGAATTCCGCGAGCAGAGTGCGGCTGGTGTGCATCACGCCTTTCGGGTGGGACGTGGTGCCCGACGTGTACATCAGCACGGCAAGGTCGTCGGGGCCGACCGAAACCTCGGAAGGATCGCCCCCGGCCTGCATGAAGGCGCCCCAGGTGATCGTGCCGGGGGCCGCGACCTCACCCAGCATCACCACCTGGCCCAGGTCCGGCAGGTCGCCGAGCCTCGCCACCCGCTCGCCGTAGTCCACGCTGCGCCAGTGGTCGGGGACGAACAGCATCCGCGCCGAGGAGTCCGACAGGATGAAGGTCAGGTCCGCGGGCCCAAGGGTGTAGCTCAGCGGCAGGAGCACAGCGCCGGCGATGAGGATTCCCTGGTAGAGGGCGGAGTTCTCGAGGCTGTTGGGAAGTTGCACAGCCACCACGTCGCCGCGTCCGATCCCGGCGGTCGCCAGGGCCGCGGCGACCTTCAAGGCGAGCGCATGGACCTGCGATAGCGGGTAGACGTCGACACCCGCCTCTCCGCGCAGGACCATCGGAACATCGGGGTGGGCCCGGGCCGTCGCCGTCAGCACTTCGGGCAGAGTTTCGTCGCTCCAGAGGCCGACGGACCTCCAGGCGGCCTGGGCTTCCTCGAGCGAGCGGAAACCGCCTGCGCCATCGTCGTCCTCGGCGCCACGATCAACGGACATGGGCACGCTCCAATCTTCAAAACCAGGTTCGACACGACGCCGGTGGCCCTCAGGCCGCTTCACCCGTCAGATCAGGCGGGGATTTGGTCGAACGGCACATCCTTATCGAGGCGCATCTCCTGAGGCATCCCCAGCACCCGCTCGGCGATCTGGTTGCGCAGCACCTCGTCGGCGCCGCCCGCAATGCGCAGGCCCTGTTGGAACAGGTACT
>JAQGIJ010000631.1 GCA_028291285.1 Phenylobacterium sp.
GTTTCAGGTGTTCGCCGTGCGGCCGCTCGACGGAGGGCCGACATGACCCGGAGCGCCCTCATCGCGCTGCTTCCGGTCCTGTGGAGCGCGCCCGCCGCCGCTCAGCCGATGGACCCGAACATGCCCGGCATGGCCATGCCGACGGCCAAGCCCGCGGCGAAATCCAAGGCCAGGAAACACCCCGCTAAACCAACGGCCGCAAATCCCCACGCCGGACACGACATGTCCTCCATGCCGGGAATGAACATGCCGCCGCCGGCGCCTGGCGCGGCGCCAGCGGGGCAAGGCATGGCTGGCATGGCGATGCCGGAGCAACCCGAAGCCCCGATTCCGGAAGCCCCGCCGCCTCCCGCGCCAAGGGACCATGCCGCGGATCGCGACTACGACCCCGCCAGCATGGCCGCCTCCCGGCGGGTGCTCAGGATGGAGCATGGCGGCGGGACCGCCTACCAGGTCATGGCCAACATCGCCGAGTATCAGGCGGGCTCCGGCGGCGGCTATCGCTGGGAGGGCCAGGCCTGGTACGGCGGCGCCATCAACCGCTTCGTCGCCACCAGCGAAGGGGAAGGCACCCGGCGCGACGGCCTGGACAGCGCCGAGTTGCAGGCCCTCTACTCCCGCGCCGTCAGTCCCTATTTCGACCTGCAGGCCGGGGTGCGGCAGGATTTCGCGCCCCACGCCCGCACCTATCTTACCGTCGGGACCCAGGGGCTCGTGCCCTATTGGTTTGACGTGGCGGCGGCCGTGTTCGTGTCCACCAAGGGCGAGGTGCTTGGCCGCATCGAAGGCTCCTATGACCTGCGGCTTTTCCAGCGCGTCGTCCTTCAGCCTCGGGCCGAGTTGAATTTCGCCGCGCATGACAGCCGCGCAACCCGAACGGGTTCGGGGCTCTCTGACGCGGCCCTCGACCTGCGCCTTCGCTACGAGATCCGGCCTGAGTTCGCGCCCTATATCGGGGTTTCCTACCAGCGTCGGTTCGGCAGGACCGCGGACTATGCGCGGCTTGCCGGCGAGAGTCCGGAGAGCACGAATTTCGTCGTGGGGCTGCGCGCCTGGTTCTGAGCACGTGCCCGGTTCCTTCTGCCGTTTCAGGCCATCTTTCAGCAAGATCACGTCCGCGGCCGCGCGCAATTGGCACGTTGCGCTCCGGGACGCCGGTATCGTTGGTCTTCAGACCCTAGGAAGGGTCGGGGAACAGGGCGGGATCAGTCATGAGCCGGATTTCCAGGACGTTCAGGCTTGCGTCGGCCGCCGCCGTTCTGGTGGCGATGATCGCCACCAGCGCCGACGCCCACGCCATCTGGTTCGCCCAGCGGGCCAAACGGAACGCGCTGATCTACGGCATCGGCGCCGACGACCTCGACATGGTCAAGCGGCTCAACCTGGTGACGTCGGTGAAGGGCTACGACAGCCACATGAAGCCGGTCGCCGCCACCCTTCGCGCCGACGGCGCGATCGCCGTGGTCGACAGCGACAGCGAGCCGGCCCTGCTCACCGCGACCATGTTCAACAAGGTCTGGAGCAAGCCGAAGGACGGCGGGGAGTGGGTCGAGGGCGGTCGCGATGTCGTGCCGGACGCCCAGATCAGCGAGAAGAACTACAAGTTCACGGTCTATGCGCCGCGCCCGCTGAGCGGTCCGATCCCGGCGCTTCCGGACCAACTGCTGCAGATCGTTCCGGTGGGCCGGATCCCGGAGAAGATGGGTGCGCCGCTGAAGCTGCGCGTGCTGCTGAAGGGCAAGCCGCTGGCCGGCGCCAAGCTGCTGACGGACTTCGTCAACGATCCGGACGCCAAGCCGCTGGTCACGGGCGCCGACGGGACCGTGACGATCAAGGTCCGGAACCAGGGCCTCAACGTGATCAATGCGGTGACCACGGTGGCGAGCGACGAGCCGAAGCGGATCGACCGCCTCGAATACGAGGCGACGTTCGCCTTCGTCCTGCCGCACCGGCCCGAGTGACGCGCCGGCTGGATCCGCCCGAGGCTGAGACCAGGGAGTGAGATGAGATGACGGTCATCGGAACCGACCCCCTCGGGATCACCAAGTCCAGGGCGCCGGCAGGTGTCGCCGGCGCGAAGACAGTCGCGCGGACGCGGCTGCAGAACATCGACGCCCTGCGCGGGCTGGTGATGCTGTTCATGCTGGTCGACCATGTGCGCGAGGCCTTCTACGGCCATCATCCGGTGACCGACCCGATGATCGCCACCGCCATCGAGCCGGGGCTGTTCTTCACGCGGATCACCAGCCAGATCTGCGCGCCGGTGTTCGTCTTCCTGACCGGCCTCTCCGCCTATCTCTACGGCCAGTCGCACAGCAAGCGGGAGACGTCGCTCTTCCTGCTGAAGCGCGGCGCCTTCCTGGTGTTCCTGGAACTCACCGTGGTGGGCTTCGCCTGGGCGGCGCAGACCCTTCCGCCAACCTTCTGGCTGCAGGTGATCTGGGCGATCGGCCTGAGCATGATCACGCTCGCCGCCCTGCTGCACCTGCCGCGCCGATGGCAGGTCATCGTCGGCCTGGCGATCGTCTGCGGGCACAACCTGCTCGACGGAATCGTGCTCACCGACCAGTCGCCGTTCTTCGTCCCCTGGGCGATCCTGCACCAGCGCTCGGTTATCGACCTGGGCGGGGGCATGGTCGCCAAGACCACATATCCGATCCTGCCGTGGATCGGGCTGATCCTGCTGGGCTATGCGGTGGGCCCCTGGTTCGGCCGCGATGCGGACCCGCAGGAGCGCCGCCGCCGGCTGCTCACCTGGGGCGCGGCCCTGCTGGTGGGCTTCGTCGCGCTGCGGTTCGTCAACGTCTATGGCGACAAGCCCTGGACGCACACGGGCGATCCCCTGCGCAACGTGATGAGCTTCCTGGCGCTCACCAAGTATCCGCCGTCGCTGCTCTTCCTGATGCCGACGATCGGCCTGGGCATGCTGCTGCTGGCCGCGTTCGAGCGCATGGACGGCGAGCGGCCGATCGCCGTCCTGGCCGTGCTCGGCGGCGCGCCGATGTTCTTCTACATCCTGCACCTCTACATCCTGAAGGCGCTCTACTTCGGCGCGGTCGCGATCTGGGGCCTCAACCAGGGCAAGTCCTTCGGCTTCAGCGAGATCTGGATGATCTGGCTGGCCGCCGCGGCGCTCGCCATCCCGCTCTATTTCCCGGCCAGCTGGTTTGCGCGGTTCAAGCAGCGCCGGCGCGACCTCTGGTGGCCGCGCTACCTGTAGGACGGCGATCGCCTCCCCGACCCTTGGCGGCCCTCCCCGGAGGGCCGCTTTTTTCATCTCGACCCGGAGGACGGACCGGCCGGCCGACGCCCCATAGGGCAGCCCGGCCGCGCGCCCGGAAGCTGCGTCAGGCGTGGCGTTTTCCCCCTGGCGTAGAGGGCGGCATTTTCTGCGCCTGGCGGGGCCATTACCGTACATTCGTTCGCTCGCCAGTGATCCTTTGACTGAAAATATCCATGGCTCAGCCGGAGACTTCCTGATGAGACCGGCGAACCGAAGCTGTCTCCAGTGACGAGGCGCCTCAGACATTCTCCAAGTCTGCGTGTCCAAGAGGCCCCGAAGAGATGCTTCTCATCCGGCTAGGTCATTCCTTCGGGAATAGGGGGTTTTTCATGTCGAGATCGCACGGGCTCCGCCTTGCGCTTCTTTCGGGCGTCGCCTTGTTCGCCTGTGTCCCGGCGGCGCAGGCTGCGGACGCTGCGGCTCCGGGCTCGAACGTCAAATCGATCGACGAGGTCGTCGTGCTGGCGCACCGGCAGCAGTACCGCGGCGACGTGCCGATCCAGGAACTGCCGCAGAACGTCGCGGTCCTGCCGGCCAAGCTGCTCAGCGACGCGAACATCACCCGCCTCGACTCCGCGCTGGAGATGGTCAGCGGCGTCGAGCACCAGAACAATTTCGGCGGCCTGTGGGACGCCTTCGCGGTGCGCGGCTTCGTCGGCGACCCGAACGTGCCGAGCGGCTACCTGATCAACGGGTTCAGCAGCGGCCGCGGCTTCGGCGGTCCGCGCGACGCCTCCAACATCGACCACATCGAGGTGCTGAAGGGCCCCACGTCGGCGCTGTTCGGCCGTGGCGAGCCCGGCGGCACCATCAACATCATCACCAGGAAGCCGCTGTTCGCGCCGCAGGGCAGCTTCTCCGTCTCGGGGGGCAGCTACAACACTTACCGCGCCGAGGG
The DNA here is from genome assembly GCA_028291285.1 of Phenylobacterium sp. The sequence goes on from JAQGIJ010000631.1 coordinate 4,182, forward strand.
CGACTTCACCGCGCCGATCAACGGCGCGATCGCCTTCCGCGTCAACGGCGCCTACGAGCAGGGCGACAGCTTCCGCGACACCATCAAGTACAAGAAGTACGTCGTCACCCCGTCGATCCTGCTCAAGATCGACCCCTCGACCACGCTCACCTACGAGGTCGAGCTGGTGCACCAGGAGGTGCCCTTCGACCGCGGCGTGCTGGCGCTGAACGGCAACCTGCACACCATCCCGATCTCGCGCTTCCTGGGCGAGCCGGCCGACGGCCCGATCAAGGTCGACGCCGTCGGCCATCAGCTGCAGTTCAACCATGAGTTCAGCGCGCATTGGACCTTCCTGGCCGGCGTCGGCTATCGCCAGACCCAGCTGAAGGGCTATTCCACCGAAGCCGAGCTGACCCGCAGCCGGCAGCTGCTCTATGTCGACGGCCAGACCCTCTCCCGCCAGCGCCGCTACCGCGACTGGAGCACCAACGACCTGACGCTGCGCGCCGAGGTCGACGGCCGCTTCCAGACCGGCCCCTTCACCCACCACGTGCTGTTCGGCGTCGACGACGAGCAGCTCCATCTGCACCAGCTGCAGATGCGCTTCCGCCCGCCCGTCGTGGCCTCGCAGACGACGCTGGCCAGGGGCAACGCCATCAACATCTTCAATCCGGTCTACGGCAACCTGGCGACGGTCGCCCCCTTCTGGGACTTCTTCGAGCAGCAGAAGGCCTGGGGCGCCTACGTCCAGGACCAGATCGACCTGACCGACCAGCTGAAGCTGCGGGTCGGCGCCCGGTACGACTCCTACAAGCAGAGCATCTACGACCGGCTGCTCGGGACCACGACCGGCCAGAAGGTGACCGTCACCGATCCGCAGTTCGGCTTCCTCTACGAGCCGAACAAGATGCTGTCGTTCTACGCCGGCTACGGCAAAGGCTTCCGGCCGAACTCCGGTCAGGACGTGAACGCGGTGCCGTTCGCGCCGGAACGCTCCAAGTCGTACGAGGTCGGCGTCAAGTTCCAGGATCCGGCCGGCCGGATCTCTGGGACGCTGGCCGTCTACAGCATGGAGAAGTCGGGGCTGATCACCGCCGACCCGGTGAACACCGGCTTTTCGCTGGCCATCGGCAAGGCGAAGAGCAAGGGCGTCGAGCTGGACGTCAACGGCGAGTTGCCGGGGCAGGTCCGCTATTGGCTATCCTACGCCTACACCGACGCCAAGATGGCCAACGCCATCCTCGATCCGGACTTCTCCCTGCCGGTGCCCGCCGGCGCCCCGCTGCTCGGCATCCCCAAGCACAGCGCCAACCTGCTCGTGTTCAAGGACTTCGAACTGGCCCAGGACCAGGTCTTCAGCGTGGGCGGGGGGATCAACTACGTCGGCGAGCGTCTCGGCGAGACCGGCACGAGCTTCATGCTGCCGGGCTACACCCTGGTGAAGGCCTTCGCCTCCTATGCCCCCAACGCCAACTGGAAGCTCTCGGCCGAGGTCAACAACCTCTTCGACAAGACCTACTTCCCGGCTTCCTATTCCAGGCTCTGGATCCTCCCCGGCACGCCGCGCACCTTCACGGTGAAAGCGACCTACGCCTTCCGCTGAGGCGCGCGACGCGTCATCTGGAACCGCCCGCGGCGCGCCGTAGGCGGTTCCAACTTTTTTCCGGATCGGATCTGCCCGGCCGATGATCAGCAAACGCGTCCTGCTTTCGGCGCACCGGTGGGTCGGGCTCCTCGCCTGCGCCTTCGTGCTGCTCCAGGCGCTGACCGGGTCGCTGCTGGTCTTCCGGGGCGGCCTCGCCGAGCTGCTCGATCCCGGCGGCATGGTCCGGCGCACCGCCT
>JAQGIJ010000613.1 GCA_028291285.1 Phenylobacterium sp.
GAGAGCAGCGAGGGGATCGGCCAGATCAGCCACTCCGAGGCGGGCCCGAAGCGCAGCACGATCGCCGTGCCGAAGATGCCGAGCGCGATGCCGGTGACGAACAGCACCAGCAGGAACGGGACCAGGGCCGCGCCGTAGACCACGTAGGAGAGGCCGAAGACGCTCGTCGCCAGCGTCAGCATGGCGGCCAGGCCCAGCAGGCTGGTCATCACCCCGGTCAGCACCAGGCCCGTCAGGTACTCCGAGATCCGCAGCGGCGTGGCGAACACGTTCAGGAAATTGCGCGACCAGACGTCCTCGAAGAAGGCCGTGGTGACCCCCTGCATGACCCGTCCGAGGAAGTCCCAAAGCAGCACCGCGCCCAACAGCGAGGCGAGGAAATTGACCTTCTGGCCGGCGACCGCGTCCAGGTAGCGGGTAATGAAGCCCCAGAGCACGATGTCGATCGCCACCCAGGCGACCATCGGCAGCACCCGGATCGGGCTCCCGCGGAAGAGGTAGAGCTGGCGCAGCACGATGGCGGCGACGCGCTGAGGCCGCATCAGCCTGTGCTCCCCGGTCTCGGCCCTGGCGCCGGGGGCGCTGCCTGGTCCTCGCTCCCGTTCGCCACCTCGACGAAGAGGTCCTCGAGGGTCTTGGCGCCGTGCTCGGCGATCAGCGCCTGGGGCTCGCCTTCCAGCAGCACCTTGCCGCGGGCGAGGAACAGCACCCGGTCACAGACCTCGGCCACCTCGTACATGTTGTGGCTGGTCCAGAGCACGCCCGCCTGGGTCTGCCGGACGAAGTCGGTGATGCGGGTGCGCAGCTCCCGCGCGGTGGCCGGGTCGATGGAGGCCGTGGGCTCGTCGAGCAGCAGCAGCCTGGGGGCGTTCAGCATCGCCTTGGCGAGCGCCACCCGGGTCTGCTCGCCGGAGGACAGCACCCCGCAGCGGGTCTTGCGGTGGCGCACGAGATCGAATTCCTCGAGCATCTCGTCGATGCGCGCGGCGAGCCCGCGCACCCCGTAGATCATACCGAAGACGCGCAGGTTCTGCTCGACGCTGAGATTGCCGGGGACCGGCGCGTAGACGGCGGCGAAGGCGGTCCGTTCCAGCGCCCGGCTGCGCGCGCGGGCCAGGTCGATCCCGTCGATGCGGATTTCCCCGGCCGTTGGCGCCAGCACGCCCAGGATCATGTTGAGGGTGGTGGTCTTGCCCGCCCCGTTCGGCCCCACCAGGCCGACGATCTCGCCGGGCGCGACGCTGAGCGACACCCCGTCGACGGCCGCCAGCCGTCCATAGGTCTTCCGCAGGCCGGTCGCGGCGAGCACGGGCGCTGTCGGAGCGGGCTCTGGCATCAGCCCGGCTTTACTCACGAGGCGAGCCCCGGCCGCAAGCCAAGAATGCCGGGCCGGCGGAATCCATACTCTATCTCTTGTGTCTAAATCGAAATGCCAACGCGGCGATCGATGACGCGAGAAACCCTAGACGTTTCTATGGCTTGCAGGGATCCTGGCGGCGCCCCTGGTCCCGTGTGACTTTTTTACAATCTATCGACATTTCAACATGCTCCTGCGGCGAAAGGCTGTGCTTCAGGCTTGTGACCAAAGCGAAGGCTGTTAGGACCCTCCGGCGCGTGCAGATTTCAGCAGCGCAATCAATGAAACTCGGGGGAGGCTGATATTGTATCGGAAAGCTTGGATTTCGGCTGCGTCGGTCCTGACGCTGGCCGCGGCGGCTGCGCCGGTCGGGGCCGTCGCGCAGAGCGCTGGCGGCGCGGGCGAGAGCGCCCAGCTCGAGGAAGTGGTCGTCACCGCGCGTAAGGTCGAAGAAAACCTGCAGGAGGTGCCGATCGCGGTCACCGCCTTCTCCGGCGAGCAACTGCAGCAGCAGAACAGCACCCGCTTCTCCGACGTCGCCCGCCTGACGCCGGGCTTCACGGCGCGCGAGGCGAACTCCTCGCCGAGCGCCTTCGCCCTGTCCATCCGCGGTCAGGTGCAGACGGACGTCCTGGCGACGCTCGACCCCTCGGTGGGCACCTATGTGGACGGCTACTACTGGGCCCGCGCCTACGGCCTCAACGCCGACCTCCTCGACGTGCAGAGCGTGCAGGTCCTGAAAGGGCCGCAAGGCACCCTGTTCGGCCGCAACACCTCCGCCGGGGCGCTGGTGATCCAGACCAACAACCCACGCCTGGGCGTCTTCCAAGGCGAGCTCTACGGCGCCTATGGGCGCTTCAACGAGCGCACCGGCCGGGCCATCGTCAACCTGCCCCTCGGCGACAAGGCGGCGCTGCGGGTGGCCGTGCAGAAGTCCGACCGCGACGGCTACGAGCGCGACGTCGTCACCGGCAACAAGTACCCCGAGCGGGACAACATGACCGCGCGCGTCAAGCTGCGCGTGCAGCCGACGGACCAGCTGGACGTGGTGCTCTCGGCCGAGCGGTTCGAGATGCACGCCGCGGCGCCCAGCCGACACCTGCTCTTCGTCACGCCGGGCTCGCTGGTGGCGACCACCTTCGGCGCCGCGACGCTGAACAACTTCATCCAGACGGTGTCCAGCAACCCCGACACCGTGGGCCTGAACCGGCGGCCGTTCACCAGCGCCGACACCGGCACCTACACCGGCACGATCACCTACGACCTCGGCTTCACGACGCTCAAGTACATCGGCGGCTACCGCAAGGTGAAGACCTTCGCCGGCCTTGACCTGGACGGATCGCAATACCCGATCCACTACACCGAGGGCGGCCAGAACCTGCAGCAGAGCTCGCATGAGCTGCAGGCCACCGGCAAAACCCTCGAGAACCGCCTGAAGTACGTGGCGGGCGCCTTCTACTTCACCGAGAACGGCGAGGACCACTCGCTGTCTCAGACCATCCCGCTGCTGACCCGCTACCAGCTGTTCAGTGGGACGATCGACAACAAGTCGTGGGGCGTCTACGGCCAGGGCACGTTTGCGGTGACCGACAAGCTCTCGGTGACCGGCGGCCTGCGCTACTCGTCCGAGACCAAGGGCCTGTTGATCAAGAACCGGTTCCAGAGCATCGCGACGGGCGCCTTCACCTGCCAGATCGCCACGGCGACGCCGCCGGAGTGCGAGCTGCGGCGGAGCGACGACTTCCACGGCATCTCCTACACCGCGTCGATCGACTACCACCTGACCGACGACGCCCTGGTCTACGCCACCACCTCCAGCGGCTTCCGCAGCGGCGGCGAGAACCTGCGCGCGCCGCAGGCGACCTCCTTCGTGCCGTTCCGGCCGGAGAAGGCGAAGAACTACGAAATCGGCCTGAAGAGCGAGTTCCTGGACCGTCGCGTGCGGCTCAACCTCGCCGCCTACCAGACCAATGTGACCGACATCCAGCGCACCAGCCTGATCGTGTTCACGATCAACGGCGTGCCGTCGACCGCCACCATCCTGTCCAACGCCGGGCGGGCCCGGTTCCGCGGCGCGGAGGCCGAGGTCACCGCGGTGGTGACGCCGGAGCTGCAGCTGGCCGCCACAGGCTCGCTGATCGACCCGAAGTACCTGGCGTACCGCGACCAGACCGGCGACCGCAGCCACGAGCGGTTCGAGAACGTCGCCAAGCGCAGCTTCACCCTATCGGCCCAGTACACCAAGGAGCTCAGCCTGGGCCGGCTGACGGCCCGCGCCGACTACTCCTGGCTCTCCGCCGTGGCGCTGCAGCCGAACGTCACCGCGGCGGTGTCGACGGCCGGCACGCCGGTGCCGCAGGGCGTGGTGGACGCCACCACCCAGCCGGCCGGCGGCATTCTCAACGCCCGCGTGGCGATGCGCCTGCCGGGCGACCAGTGGGAGGTGGCCGTGTTCGGCCGCAACCTGACGGACAACCGCGACCCGGTCTCGGCTCTGTTCGTGGGCCTGGGCTACGCCTCGGCCGTGCTGCGCGAACCAGCGACCTACGGCCTCCAGCTGACCTATTCCTGGGGCAAGTAGGCCGCACGCCAAGCCCAGATCGACCAGGGATGAGGATCGGGCGGCAGGCGACTGCCGCCCTTTTCTTTTGCCCCGTCAGAGCGAGACCAGCGCCTCGGGCCGGCCGGAGAGCACCTCCCAGAGCCGCTTCGCCGCGGTGTCGATGTCCTGGCCGCGCTTGTCGAAATCGCGCTGCATGGCCTTGCCGAGCGGGAAGAGCCTGGGGTCCAGCTCGGAGGCCTTGCGCGCGGTGGGGGTATCCACCAGGCCCGGCCGCACCGCGCAGACCCAGGGGCCCCAGCCGCGGGCCGCCACCTCGTTCGCCGCGATCGCCGCCCAGCGCTCCAGCGCCGCCTTGGATGCGCCGTAGGAGGAGTAGCCGAGCAGGGTCGAGACCGCCGCGAAGGAGGTCATCACCGCCAGGCCCGCGTCGGCGTGCTCCGGCTTCACGGCGCGGTAGAACAGGCTGGCGATGGAGATGGAGCCGGCCAGGTTGGCGTAGAGGCTCTTCTGGTACTCGGCGAAGTCCACCTCGGCGAGCAGCCCCTTGCCGATCGGCGCATAGGCGCAGTGGATGAAGCGGTGGCGCGTCGCGCCGCTCGCCAGACCGTCCTCGAAGCTCGCCTGCACCGCGCCCCAGGAGGCCGGGTCCAGCAGGTCGAACCGCACCGTCTCGAAGCCGGGCGCCTCGACCACGTCCAGGCAGATCACGCGGGCGTCGGGATAGGGCAGGTTGCGCGCCAGGCCGCCGCCGATGCCGCCCGCCCCGCCGCTGATCCACACGATGGTCTCGGCCACGCCAGCGCCTCCCTTTGCCAACCTCTTGACGGCGACCATGGGCCAGAGGCCACGCCGGGGGCAAGGCCTCCCCGGCGGCCGAAGGTGACCACCCGCCCAGGGCGCGCTAGCATCGCGCGTCCGCACGCATGGACCGCTGGAAGATCAGACCCTGGACCGCCCGACCACTCTGCCGATCGAAAAGCCGCCGCAGGACCCGGTGAAGGCCTGGCGGTTCACGACCGAGGGCCTGCCCGCCGAGGACCGCCAGTCGGCCTGGCATGAGGTCATGGGCCGGCTGCGCCTGCCGCTCGGCCGCGTCGCCGAGCCGGAGCCGTTCGAGGCCAGCGTCTCCTGCCTCAGCTCGCCGCTGGGCATGGACTTCGCGGTCATGGCCGCCACCCCGCAGGAGATCTCCGGCCGCAACGCCAACCAGCCGGCGGCGGTCTGGCTGGTGGTGCTGCTGGAAGGCGAGGCGAGCTTCTGGGACGGCGGCGACCTGGTCACCACGCTGGAGACCGGCGACATCATCTACGGCCCGACCGGGATCAATGCGGCGCTGACGCTGGAGAGCCGTTTCCGCCTGCTGTTCATCAATGCGCCGCGGGTGGCGCTCGACCATCGGCTGCTGGCGCCGCAGTCGCTGGGCGTCGGCCTGTTCGCCGGCGGACGCGGGCTGGGGCACGTCTTCTCAGGCCTGCTGCGCGCCACCGCCGAGGCCCTGTCCGAGCTGACCTCCGAGCAGCTGCGGCCGGTGGAGCTGGCGGTGACCGAGTTCCTGGTGGCCAACCTGGCGGCGGAGGATTCGCCCGCCTCGATCGGCGGGGCGGAGGCGGCGCGCGCGGCCCACCTGCACCGGGTCTGCCAGACCATCGAGACCCTGCTCCCCGTGCCGGACCTGACGCTCGAGCAGGTCTCGGCCGCGGACGGCGTCTCGCCGCGCTCGCTGCAGAAGCTGTTCGCCTCGGCCGGCCAGAACTTCAGCACCTACCTGCGCAACCGCCGGCTGGAGCGCTGCCGGCTCGACCTCTCCAGCCCGATCTGCGCCAGCCTATCGATCTCGGAGATCTGCTTCAGATGGGGCTTCAACGGCTCGGCCCACTTCAGCCGCGCCTTCAAGGAGCGCTACGAAGTCACGCCGCGCGAATACCGCAAGTCGAGCTTCGGCGAGTCGGCCAAGGACTGATCAGCCGGCGTCGAAGGCGCGGCGGTTGGCGCGGCCCTGGGCCAGGATCCAGCTCTGGTCGGAGCCGCAGACGAAGACGCTGATCCCCAGCGCCGCGAGGTCCGGGATCTCGGCCGTGGCGCCGACGTAGATGCCGACGGTGCGCCCGTGGCGGCGGCCCGCCTCGGCGGTGGCGCGCACCGCCTCGACCACCTTCGGATCGGCCTGGCTCTTCACGCCGAGCGAGAGCGCGAGGTCGGCGCGGCCGAGGAACAGGCAGTCGACCTCGTCGACCGCGGCGATGGCGTCGAGCCTGGGGAGTGCGTCCGCGTCCTCGATCTGGCACCAGACGCAGGTTTCTGCGTCGGCGGCGCGGCGGTAGGCGGCCGGGTCGGGCGCGCCATAGCCGCCGGCCCGGGTCGAGGGCGAGAAGCCGCGCCGGCCGCGGTCGTAGCGGGCGGCGTCCAGCACCGCCTGGGCGGCCTCGGCGCTCGCCGCATGCGGCGCGAGCACGCCCAAGAAGCCCATGTCCAGCACCTGGCCGATGAAGCCGGGCTGCAGCGTCGGCGGCCGCACCAGCGTCGGCAGGCCCTCGCCCCGGGCGACCGCCGCGATCCGGTCGAGGGTCGCCAGATCGAACGGCGCGTGCTCGGCGTCGACCACGGCGAAGTCCTGGCCGGCGCGGGCGATCAGCTCGACGCTCTGGTGCGAGGCGGTCTTGACGAAGGCCCCGAGCAGTCGCCGCCCGCTCCGCACCGCCTCCCGAAATCCTGCCGCCATGCGCTCCGCCTGTTCTTTGGGCGCCGAGCCTGGAGGCCGGGCGGCCCGGGGTCAACCACAGCCCCGGTCGAAAAATGCGGTTGACAGCCGAGGCCAAAATGAGTGGGAATTCCGCTCAGCAAACCACTATTCCGATTAGCGGAACAACCTTGGACCTGAGCGCCCCCGCCCTACCGCCCGTCGCCACCTCGGACCTGGAGTCCGTCGAGCTGGTATTCCGGCTGCTTGAGCTGTTGGCGGGCTCGCGCCAGCCCATGGGCGTCACAGAGGTGGCCCGCCTGCTCGGCATCTCCAAGCCGCGGGCCCATCGCCACCTTCGCGCCCTGGTGCAGCGCGGCTACGCCCGCCAGGACCTGCGCAGCGAGGGCTACGAGATCGGCATCCGCCTGGTGATGCTGGGCGAGCAGGTGCGCGAGCGCTTCGACGTGGTCGGCGCGATCCGCCCGCTGATGCCGGCGCTGCGCGCCGCCACCGGGCTGGCCGTAACCGCCTCGGCCCTCGTCGGCGAGGAGGTGGTGGTCCTGGAACTGCTGCAGGGCGCGAGCGTGATCGACTTCGGCGTCCGGCCGGGCTCGAAGCTCGACCTGCACGCCTCGGCGCACGGGCTGGTGGCCCTGGCCTTCGGACCCGCGGGCCTTCTCGACGCCGCCCTCGCCTCGCCGCTGCGCACCTGGACGGAGCACACCCTCGACGATCCCGCCGCCCTGCAGGCGGAGGTCGCGCGCGTGCGCCGGCAGGGCTGGGCCACCGCGGTGGATGCGGTGCAGATCGGGGTGAACGCCCTGGCGGCGCCGGTGCGCGACCACCGTGGCGTCTGCCGCGGCTCCGTCGCCCTGGTGGGGGCGACCCAGTCGATCCCCGCACAGCCCACTTCGGAACAGATTGAACTCGTGACGCGCGCGGCGGCGGACGCCTCGCGCGGGCTTGGCTGGGAGGCCGCGTGACCATGGCCTATTCGTTGGCGATCGACATCGGCGGCACCTTCACCGACGCGGTGCTGCGCGGGTCGGACGGCTCGCTCGTCGTCGACAAGACGCTGACCACGCACCAGAACCTGCTGGAGGGCTTCTTCCGCGGGATGGACCTGGTGCTCGGCAAGGCCGGCGTCGGCGCGCACGCGCTGGACGGGGTGGTCGTGCACGCCACCACGGTGGTCACCAATGCGCTGATCGAGCGAAAGGGCTCGCCCACGGCGCTGATCGTCACCCAGGGCTTCCGCGACGTGCTCTCGATCCGCAACGAGCACCGCTACGACATGTATGATCCGCAGATCGAGTTCGCCGACACGCTGATCCCGCGCGCGCTGACCTTCGAGCTGGACGAGCGGGTGCTGGCCGACGGCGAGGTGCTGCGGACGGTCGATCCCGAGGAGGTCCGCGCGCTGGCCCGCAGGCTGAAGGCCGAGGGCGTGGTCTCGGTGGCGGTCTGCCTGATCAACAGCTTCCGCAACGGCGCCAACGAGCAGGCCGTGGCCGAGGTGCTGCGCGCCGAGGCGCCGGAGATCTACCTCTCGCTGTCCTCCAGCGTGGCGCCGCAGATCCGCGAGTATCCGCGCGCCTCCACCACCGCCATCAACGCCTACACCACCCCGATCACCGAGCCCTACCTGCGCGGGCTGAAGGCCGGGCTGGAGGACGCCGGCGTCGCCAACCGGCCGCTGATCATGCTGTCGAGCGGCGGCGTGATCGGCGCGGAGGTCGCCGGGCGCAATCCCGTGCGGATGATCGAGAGCGGCCCCGCCGCGGGCGCGCTGGCCGCGGCCTACTATGCCGAACGGCTGGGGCTGGAGCGGCTGATGAGCTTCGACATGGGCGGCACCACCGCCAAGGCCTGCCTGATCGAGGACCAGAAGCCCTTGGTCACCGGCAGCTTCGAGGTGGACCGCATGTACCGGTTCGCCGAGGGCAGCGGCATGCCGCTGACCATCCCCTCGATCGACATGATCGAGATCGGCGCCGGCGGCGGCAGCATCGCCCACGTCGACAGCCTGGGCCGGCTGAAGGTCGGGCCGCGCAGCGCCGGCTCCGAGCCGGGCCCGGCCTGCTACGGCCGCGGCGGGACCGGCGCCACGGTGACCGACGCCGACCTGGTGCTGGGCCTGCTGGATGCGGAGAACTTCCTGGGCGGCGACATGCCCCTCGACCTGCCCGCGGCGCAGGCGGCCATGGACCGGCTGGCCGCCGAGCTGGGGGTGACGCGCGAGCAGACCGCGGCCGGCATCTACCGCATCGTCGCCGAGACCATGGCCGGCGCGGCGCGGGCGCACGCCACCGACCGCGGCGTCGACCACCGCGGCCTGCCCCTGCTGGCGTTCGGCGGGGCCGGACCGGTGCACGCCTGCGCAGTGGGCGAACTGCTGCAAAGCACCGCCGTGATCTTCCCGCCGCAGGCCAGCGTGCTCTCCGCCTTCGGCTCACTGGTGACACCGGTCCGCCTGGACCTGGTGCGCAGCGCGCTGGGCCAGATCGAGACGCTTGACTGGGATGAGGTGGAGCGGCTGGTCGGCGAGATGACCGAGGAGGCGCGCGAGGCGCTGGTCGACGCCGGCGCGGCGCCGGACGAGATCCGCTGGAGCATCGGGGCCGATCTCCGCTACGCCGGCCAGCAGAACGAAGTGGGCATCGTCTTCGAGGAAGATCCGCGCAAGACCCGCGACGTCGAGGCGATCCGCGCCGCCTTCGAGGGCGCCTACTTCGCCCAATACGGCGTCAACCCGTCCCACGTGCCGGTCCAGGTGGTGAGCTGGCGGCTCACGGCCCGCGGCCCGGACAACGTCGTGAACGCCGCGCCGACAGGCGCCAGCGGGCCGGGCACGCCGAAAGGCGAGCGCGCGATCCCGCTCTGGACCGGGGCGCCCAAGGCCAAGCTCTACGACAGGACGTCGCTCTGCGAGGGCCAGACGATCGTCGGCCCGGCGCT